>CAZRDD010000446.1:0-4574 GCA_964598675.1 uncultured Parafilimonas sp. | reverse complement strand
TGCAAAAACTAACCGCCCCCTTTATACTGCGGCGCACCAAAGAATTGGTGGCACCAGACCTTCCACAAAAAACTGAATCAATACGCTGGTGTATGATGGGCGAACGCCAGCAATACCTGTACAACAATATTAAAGACCAGGTACGCAGCAGCATTTTTACCGATATTGAAAGCAAGGGCCTGCAAAGCAGTAAACTGGCGGTGCTGCAGGGCATGATGAAGCTGCGGCAGGTGTGCAACTCAGCATTGATGCTGCCGCGCGAAGAGCAGGAAGGCTGTACCGACTCCGTTAAAACGGCCATGCTGATGGAGGAACTGCAAAACATTATACCTGGCCACAAAGCACTTGTTTTCTCCCAGTTTACCAGTATGCTTGACCTGCTGGCCGAAAGCTGCCGCAAAAACAAATTTAACTTTTTCCATTTTGATGGCAGCACGCCACCCGCCAAACGGGCGGAGATGGTTAAAGCCTTCCAGGAGGAAGACAGCGACACGCACCTGTTCCTCATTAGTTTAAAAGCCGGTAATACGGGGCTTAACCTTACCGCAGCAGACTATGTTTTTCTGTTCGACCCCTGGTGGAACACCGCTGTTGAGCAGCAGGCCATTGACCGTACCCACCGCATAGGCCAGCAAAAAAGCGTATTTGCTTACCGCCTGGTTTGTAAAAACACCATTGAAGAAAAAATAATAGCCTTACAGCAAAAGAAAAAACAGCTTGCCGAAGACCTGGTGAATGCCGAAGAAGCCTTTGTAAAAAACCTTAGCGAAGACGATGTAAAATGGCTGTTTAGTTAGCACAGGGCTAAAAAATTATTTCGTTACATTTGTGTATAATGAAAAAGGAGCCTGTTATAGCTACAACTGAAAACTCCAGGGGAGCTTTTATTTTCAAGAAAATGCTTGAAGATAAAAAGGTTATACATGAGCATTTAATAAAAGGTGGCAACATTGAAGAATTAAAAGACAAGTTCAACTTTGTTAAACCCATACCCACTCCAGGAAAATGATGCCTACTCTTACGGGTTTGTAACCGATCAGGGAATAAAATATATCATCTACTTCCTTGATTACAGTTATATGTTTTACGAATACCCCGATATTGCACAAAATATCTTCAGTTTTAATATTGATGTTGTTTCCGGCAAGCCAGACAATTCAATTGCGGATGAAAGAATCGGCTATACCGTGATGCAGGTTTTTATGCAGTTTTTTGAAAAGATAGAAAATGTGGCTGTGTATGTGTGCGACTCGCTTGACGAACGCCACCTTGCGAGGAAAAGAAAGTTTGACATCTGGTTTTGGAAATTTAATGATGGCACCCTGTTAAAGGAGGATGGAATAGCGGTGATTGAGGGTTCTCCAATTTATAATTCCGTACTTGTTCACAAATCAAATAAGCATTGGCCAAAAATAGTGCTGGCCTACAATGAATTGAACGAAAGGGCAGGAAGCAAATAACATGGGCCTTAAATCATTAATTTGCAAAATCTGCGCAACCGCAAATATGGTTATCAGGCAATAAAAACATTATTTATCATACTCAAAACATATTCAACATGCCAACTCCAGAAGAAAACTTTGCTGCGTTAGGGTTAACATTACCCCCCGCCCCCAAACCTTTGGGCATTTATAAACCTTGCCTGCAGGATGGAAAATACCTCTACCTCTCTGGCCACGGCCCCGTACAAAACGACGGAACACTCATTATTGGCAGGGTGGGCAGCACCTTTGATATGGAACAGGGTAAAAAAGCTGCCCTGCAGGTGGGTTTAACCATGCTGGCTACAATTAAAGCCAATATAGGCAGTCTTAACAATATAAAAAGGGTAATAAAAGTGCTGGGCATGGTTAACAGCACGCCCGAGTTTGAAAAGCACCCCTACGTTATAAATGGCTGCAGCGAATTATTTGCCGCCGTTTGGGGCACCGAAAACGGTATTGGCGTACGCAGCGCTGTTGGTATGGGTTCCTTACCCGATAATATTCCGGTTGAAGTGGAAGCACTGTTTGAGCTTTATTAGCAACAGGCACCCACGACATTTTTATGTACATTCAGGCATCTTCTGTTATTTGCAAACAAGTAAGCTGAAAGGTTATGAACAAACGGTCATTTATCAAAAACATAGCGATGGCGGGCCTATCAATGCCATTATCTGGCGCAGTGCTTGCCAAATGGGTTAAAACGGTACAAAACCAACCCGCAGAAGAAGTTGCCCGCTACCAGGATTTTTGGGAGGCTGTGCGGGCCGGGTATAAACTTAAGCCCGACTACATTAACCTTGAAAATGGCTATTATAACCTTCAGCCGGAGGAACTGCTGGAAAACTTCATCAGCAAAGTGCGCATGGTTAATTATGAGGGCAGCTATTATATGCGTACCGTGCAGTTTGATAATAAAAAAGCCGTTGCTGCAAGGCTGGCGAAGCTTGTTGGTTGCAGCCCGGAGGAATTAATTATCACCCGCAATACCACAGAATCGCTGGACATGATTATTGGCGGCCTGCATTGGAACGCTGGCGATGAGGCTGTTATGGCAGAGCAGGATTACGGCTCCATGCTGGAGATGTTTAAACTTGTGGCAAAAAAACATGGCGTGGTTAACAAAATTGTATCTGTGCCCAATCACCCGGCATCAGATGAAGAAATTGTTGAACTGTATGCAAAAGCCATCACCCCAAAAACACGGCTGTTGATGGTAAGCCACATGATAAACATTACCGGCCATATTTTACCAGTACGCAAAATATGCGATATGGCCCACAGCAAAGGGGTAGAGGTTATGGTGGATGGGGCACATGCAGTAGCGCATATAAAATTTGCTATAAGCGATCTTAATTGCGATTACTACGGTGCCAGCCTGCACAAATGGTTAAGCACACCGCTGGGTGCAGGTATGCTGTATGTTAAAAAGGAAAACATTGCTAAAATATGGCCGCTGCTGGCAGAGGGCGGCCGTAATGATGACGATATAAGCCGCCTTAACCATATTGGCACGCACCCGGTGCATACCGATATTGCTATTGACGGCGCCATTGACTTTTACGAAAAAATAGGCGCAGAAAGAAAGGAAGCCCGCATGCGTTTTTTACAACAATACTGGACCAGCCAAGCCCGCAAACTGCCCAATGTAATTGTAAATACCCCCGAGGACCCGGCGCGGGCCTGTGGTATTGCCAACGTTGGCATACAAGGCATAAAGCCCGGTGTACTGGCCGAAACCCTGCTAAAAAAATACAATATTTACACCGTTGCCATAGATGGTGCCAATGTGCATGGCTGCCGTATAACCCCTAACGTATTTACCCGGCCAGAGGAACTGGACGTATTAGTAAAGGCGCTTAAAGAACTGGGTGCGGCATAAAAATACCAGCGTTTACAGCACGCCGTTTATTAAACAATCAGCACGGGAAGGGTAATAAAATCCTTCCCGTGTTTTTTTAAACGCACATAAAATCAGCCATGCAGTTAATGCTCTTTCATTTCTTTACATAACTTCATGTTTCGTTATTATTCTTTCAATCCCTGTTCTAATGAAGCTATTGCCATTGCTGTTTTTTATTACCCTTATACCTGCAAACCGTTTGTTTGCCCAATCCCCCGCTGTTATATGGCAAAAATGTTACGGCAGTTACTATGGCGATTATGCCTGGAGCATACAAACAACAACAGATGGCGGTTATATATTGGCAGGCTATACCGAAATTGGCGATGGCGATGTAATGGGCTACCACGGCAACAGGTCGATTAACGATATATGGGTGGTAAAATTAGATGCAGCGGGTAATTTGCAGTGGCAAAAATGCCTTGGTGGCACCTATATGGAAACCGGCGCTAAAATTCTTCAAACACAGGATGGCGGTTATATGGTAGCAGGCTCTTCGGCCTCAGTAGACTGCAATTTTACCGGTAACCACGGAGGGCTTGATTTTTGGGTGGTTAAACTAAACACTGCGGGTGAAATAACCTGGCAAAAAGATTATGGAGGCAGCCAAAATGAATATGCCTATGCTATTGATAAAGCCAGTGACGGCGGGTATTTTGTTGCAGGATTTACAGAATCTTCTAACGGGGATGTTACCCAAAACCACGGCCAGCGTGATTATTGGCTGATAAAAATTGATGCTGCGGGCAGCTTATTATGGCAAAAAAGTTTTGGAGGTGGCGGCGATGATGAAGCATGGTCGGTAACGGCTACATCGGATGGCGGGTGCATTACAGCAGGCTATACCGAATCAACAGACGGCGATGTTACCCAAAACCACGGCAAAAAAGACTATTGGGTGGTAAAAGTGGGTAAAACCGGCAGCCTTGAATGGCAAAAAAGCCTCGGCGGTACTATGTACGACTGGGCTTTTGCCATAAAAAACGCTACAGACGATGGTTATATAGTAGCAGGGTCAACAAGTTCAAACGATGGTAATGTTTCTGGCAATCATGCCGGCTTTGGCCCGGGTGACAATGATTTTTGGGTGGTTAAGCTAACCAAAACCGGCGACGTGCAATGGCAGCATTGCTATGGAGGGGATTTTAATGAAATTGCATACGATTTACAACCTACTGCTGATGGAGGTT
>CAZRDD010000445.1:0-4620 GCA_964598675.1 uncultured Parafilimonas sp. | reverse complement strand
ACAGCCATGGTTTCCTGGTAGAGAAATGGCAGATACTCGAAAACAAGGATCTCAAAACACAAGCACGTTGACATGAAAACACTCATCCACCAGGTTGGTCACTGGTTACACCGGCGTATGCGTGGACTAACCGATCAATGCAGCCACTGGCTGAACCGGCTGCCCCGGCGCAGGCAACAGCAGGCCGTGATCATTTTCCTCGTCTGTTGTGCAGCCTATGCCCTGTTGGGTATCTGCGGGATGATGCATCCAGGTGCGTTAGAAGCCACGCCAATAACCGCACCTAAGCCAGCAGGACAAGCAGCGGTTCGCGCCGCCCGGCCTGCAGCCACACCGCTGGCCAAAGCCATCCGTGATATCAGTGCCTTCCGCCGGTATGTGGATAGCCTGCGAACGGATACCAAAGGGCTCAAAATGCTGGACAGCCTGCATGCGGCCCGGCCCGGCCTCTTTGATACCGTGGACCAACTGGAAAGAATTTATCAACTCAAATAAACAAACATATGCAACAACATTCCCAAAAATTCCTGCGCCAGCGAAAATTCCTGGTCGTAGCACCCTTCCTGGTCATCCCCTTCCTCACTATGCTTTTCTGGGCACTGGGCGGCGGGAAAGGAAAGCCCGCAGAAGCGGCTACAACGTCCCAAAAAGGCATCAATGTTAACTTGCCGGACCCCAAGCTCAAAGATGACCGAAAAGCCGATAAAATGGCTTTTTATGAGCAAGCCACACTCGACTCCCTGAAATCGTCGGAACAACGCAAGGCGGGCTTATTCTTTGGTTTCCCGAAATCCACCGATTCAGGGGCTGCACTATTGAACGGCAGCAGCCCCGACACCATGCGCAGCCCGGCGAAATATATGGATAAAAACGAGGCCAGGGCTTACGCCAAGATCAACGAGCTGAATAAACTGCTGGACCAGTCCGCCCAGCCGCAACCTCCGCAGGAAATGCCTGGCAACGAAAAGCCGGCTGCCAGCCTGAACGTGGAACGCCTGGAAAATATGCTGAAGTCCATCCAGCAGCCACAGGAGGAAGATCCTGACATGAAACAGCTGAACACTACGCTGGACAAACTACTGCTGATACAGCATCCGGAAAAGCCCGCTGCATCCAAAGACAGCATTTCAATCAAAGAGGATCCTGTTACCATTCAAAAAGGCGCAGGCGGCCTGACTGGTTTTAAGACGGCTGCTTTTGGCATTCAGAGTCCGCAAGGTACGGCCAGTAATACGATCCGGGCAACAGTTCCCGAGGCGCAGGTGCTGGTCAGCGGTGCCACCATCAGGTTACAACTGGATAACGATATTGTCATCAACGGCATGGCGGTGCCTGCCGGTACTTTTATTTACGGGATAGCCTCTCTCAGCAATGAACGCCTGATGGTTACTATTGCGACGGTCCGTGCCGGGGAAAACATCTACCCGATCAATTTCCAGTTATATGACGAGGATGGCATGGAGGGTATCTATGTGCCTGGTGCAATTACCCGTGACGCCGCCAAACAATCTGCTGACCAGGGTCTCAATGCCTTCGGCGTGACTGCGCTGGATCCATCGCTGGCCGGCCAGGCTACCGCTGCCGGGATCCAACTAGCAAAGACAGCACTCAGCCGTAAAGTCAAACTCATCCGGGTGACTGTTACCCCGGGCTACAGGGTTTGGCTCAAACAAGCTTTACATCACTAATATCAACTTCATTTTATGCAATACTTTTTGAAATCATTACCTGCCGTATTATGCCTGTTCATCCAAGTGGGCGTGCGCGCCCAATCAACGATTCCCGTTATCACCCCAGCCTACCTGCAACCCTGGCCGATTGAGCTCACCACCAATAAAACCAGTACGATATTGTTTCATTACAGGATCAGGAATATTGATACCGGCAGTGCCGCTATCATGGCAAGGCTGGCCAACGACACCGCACTATGGCTTAAGGCAACCACGGATTCTTTCCCTGAGACCAACCTCAGCGTTTTTACCGCCGATGGCCGACTGCATGCCTTCACGGTGCGCTATGCCAAAGACCCAAGGGCCCTGTACATTTTAACCGGCGACAGTGCCGTGCCCCAGGTTAATAACGCGGATCCCTTGCCGTTAACGGATGATGTGCTGGATACCTATTGCCAGCAGGCCACCTGGGGAGCAAAGAATACCCATGCAAGGGTGGCTTATGGCGGAGTCTCGCTGCGGGTGAAGAGCATTTATGCTGCGGAAAACCTGTTGTTTTTTACCTGCATACTAACCAACCGGACTGCCATCACGTTTGACATCAGCCATTACAGCTTTTCGATACGGGACAAAGGGCATGTCAAAAGAACTGCACACCAGGTGCAATTACGCACGCCTATTAAGACCACAGGCAACCTTGCTGCCATCGCACCGGAAACCACAGATACCGTGGTATTTGCCCTGCCCGGTTTTACCGTCCCCAAGGGTAAGCGGTTACTGCTAACCATTACTGAGCAATCCGGGGGGCGCAACCTGGTACTCCCTATTCGAAACAGGGCCATTATCAAGGCTGGCCGCCTATAATTTTTACGCTATGCAAGTAACCGCGAACGATTCACTGCCGCTGCTTGAGTACCTGCGTGACGGGCTGGTAGCAGGCACCCGCTGGGTGGCCTTTCAAAGAGGGCTATCCCTGCTATCGCCCGCCGATCTCCTCTTGTTTAGCCGCCATACGGCGATGGAGCAATATTTTGACCAGTTAGCGCTGGAAAAAGAAAACTTCTACCGGCTGCCGCTGGACAAGCTGTTCCAGCATACCTATGACGGATTAGTGGCAAAGGATCAGCGCGGCTATGCGAACGACTTACAACCTGCCGCCCTTATGCTCAATGTAGTGGGGCTCGAAAAGACAGCACAAAAAGTGATGGCCAGGGAACAAAATATTGAGCACCTATTAGATGTCGTCCGGGAATTAGGTTTCCCGGCCACGCTGGAAATGGACCTTCGGCTGGAGATGTCGAATAATCCGGATCAGTTCAGGCTTTTCCACCAGGACGCCCTAACAGCCGACTACTTCAGCTATCACCTGCTGTTTGATAAAGACAGGAATAATAGTTATGCCTTCAAAGGTTATGAGGCGGTTTACAGGCGGGAGCTATCAGCCGGTGAAGGTGTAATCAACGGCGTTGATATTGGACAACTCCACCGCGACATGGCAAAAGTTGACTGGCGGCACCACTTTGCCGATGTTGAGCTGAACAAGATCGTCCTGACAAGCGGGAAAGGCCAAGCGGCTTCAATCGAAGACATTATGCACCGCCTCGCTGTTCTTCATGAACACCCAAAGGGCACTAATGTCGCCGACCTCTTGTCCTTCATGCATTGGGACAACACCCTCAACCAGGATCTTATTAATGATCTTGACTGGTACCGGAAACAGTTTACGCAAACCATGCGCATCAACTATCCGGGTGCCGTTCACACCACCACCGCGTATCATTTTCTTCAAGAAAAATCATATGTTATGAGTAAAGACAATTTGCAATACCTGCAAGACGACATGAAATACCTGGGTTTCAGCGAAACGCTTGGCCTCGGCAAACAACTGGCAGACAAGATTGCCGAAGGCGTAAAAGAATTTACCCTGAAGGCACAGCCGCAGTTCAAGAATGAAAAAGGCGGCCAGACAGCGCCCATGGACGTGGAGTTATTTTTCCGGCACTCGGACAAAACAAACCTCTACTATTTCAACAAGTACAACCTTACGGCTAAAAACGAGTTTTCCGGCAGGGATGTGTCTAACACTTTTTACATTGACAAAGGGCAGGGTTATACGCTGAAAGAAGCCTACAACCTTATGCAGGGCCGGTCAGTGAACAAAGAAGTGACCAACCAAAAAGGAGAGACTGCCAAAGCATGGGTACAGCTCAACTTCGCAGAAAAGGACAAGCATGACAATTACAAAATGCAAATGTTCTTCCCCAAATATGGCTTCGACCTTGAAAAAGCTGTCGGCAAGTTGCCCATCGCGGAGCTAAATAACGCGGACCAGCACGAACGGTTATTAAAATCATTGCAGAAAGGCAACGTGGAGGCAGTCACTTTAAACGGTACCAAAGGCCCGGAAAAGGTGTACATAGCCGCCAACCCGGAGTTTAAGAAGATCAACATCAACAAAGAGCCTGTCCCCGGCCAGGAGCAGTCTATCGGCGAAAAACAAACCGCCGGTAAATCCAAAACAGCCACAGAGGACGATGATGGCAGTAAGAACAAACGGCAGGCAGGTAAGGCCGATGCCAGCGAAACAGGAGAAGCCCCCAGGCAATCGAACGGCAAAAAAAGGTAGATGAGTATGGAAGCGAGAACAGGCAACCGGGTGGAAGAAAAAGTGCAGGCCTGGGAGCGGACAGCACAAAAACAGCTTAAACACTCACCTGCGTTTAAAAATGCCGGTCTGGTGGATGCGCAGCTGAAGTTTCACAGGGACATGCTTAAAACTTACCAGGGCAGAGATGACCTGACCGATGCTGAAAAAACAAGGCTGGAAAAAATGCGGTCCCAGCAGCAGCAGCTTAACAGGCGCGGGCAAGCAGGCGGGGTTGAGCGCTGGCTGGCGGGTGGCAGGAACCCATTCACCAAATTCTTCTATGAATTTATCAAGGGTGCCAGG
>CAZRDD010000444.1:0-4627 GCA_964598675.1 uncultured Parafilimonas sp. | reverse complement strand
GGTGTTACCGCACCAGTTGCAGCGCCAGCGTTCCAGTTTTTAAAAATTATTTGCTTATTCTGTTCGTAAACTTCTAACGGGGTTAGCCATGGCCGCCTTTACCGCCTGGAAGCTAACCGTTACCAATGCTATAACCAATGCAGATACACCCGCGAGGATGAACACCCACAACGAAATGCTTATACGGTATGCAAAACTTTGCAGCCATTGGTCCATCACCCACCATGCAACAGGCGAGGCAATAAGTATTGCTATGAATACCAGTTTTATAAAATCCTTCGACAAAAGGTTTATCACATCGGGTATGTTTGCGCCAAGCACTTTGCGTATGCCAATTTCCTTAATGCGCTGTTCGGCCGCATACGTTACAAGGCCAAAAAGGCCAAGGCAGGCTATTAGAATAGCCAGCACAGAAAAGGTAACGGAAATTTTTCCTGTGCGCTGTTCGGCTTTGTATTGATTGTTAAAATCCTCATCCATAAAGGAGTAGCTTAATGCCTGCGCAGGCACAATGGCCCGCCATTTAGTTTTTATTTGCGCCAACAACTCCTCCGTATTTTCGGTACGTATACGCAAAGCCATGCTGCCATTGTTTTCGCGCAGGTACAGGGCAAGCGGGGTAACTTCTTCTCTAAGCGTACTAAAATTAAAATTGCGTATTACCCCAATAACGTTGTACGTGAGTAGTTTTTTTGTTTTTATATCATCAATCCTGTACAATTTTTGATTGAGCGGATTTTTAGCCTGTAAAAATTTGGCTGCCGCCTCGTTTATAATTACAGCATTTGAGTCGCTAAGAAACTGGTGCGAAAAATTTCTGCCCAATTTCATTTTCATTTCAAGGGTAGGTATATAGTCTTCATCAACTTCCCATTGCTGTGCAGAGATGGCCTTTTTAATATCCATGCTAAGGTCAGGAAAAAGCGCATCGTTGTTACGCCAGCCTGTTACTGGTAAGAAGCCTGTATAAGTGGCGCTTTTAATGCCGGGTATTTGCAGCAGCTCGTTTTTAAACGCTTTTGCCTGGCTGTTAAGCGCGTAAGTGTTTTGTATTACCAATACATGGTCTTTGGTATAACCAATGTCTTTATGCCGTATGTACGAAAGCTGGTTGTAAATAACAACAGTACCAACAATGAGTGTTATTGAAATGGCAAACTGAAAAACAACCAGGCTGTTGCGTAAAACTGAACCTTTAAATCCCCGGGAGAGCCTGCCTTTAAGCACTTCTATAGGTTGAAATGACGACATAAAGAAGGCCGGATAACTGCCTGCAAGCAGGCCTGTAAACAACATTAAAGCTACAATAATGGAAAGCATGGCAGGGCTGAAGATGGCCAGTCCGCTGATGTGCTTTTGTGCAAGCTGGTTAAAAAAAGGTATCATTAAAAACATGAGGCCTATGGCCAGTAAAAATGAAACGGTACTTACAAGCAACGATTCCGTAAGAAACTGGCCAATAAGGTCTTTCTTCAGCGAGCCCAGTACTTTGCGCACCCCTACTTCCTTAGCGCGGTTGGCCGAACGCGCAGTGGAAAGATTCATAAAGTTTACACAAGCAATCAGCAGTATAAAAATGGCAATGGCAGAAAATATATACACGTATTGTATGTTGCCATTTGCACCTAACTCATCCTGCTTATTTGAGTAAAGGTGTATTTTAAGCAATGGCATAAGGCTGCATTTTATATAGCCACCGCCTTTTTTAAAATCATCAAGGTTTAGATTGATAACACTCTTCAACTCAGGGCCAACATAGGAGTCGTATGTTTTATTAAACAATTCTGTCAATTTGTTTATATCGGTACCTGGCCGCAACACAATGTATGTTTGAAAATTATTGCCCAGCCAGTTATCATCGTTGCTCTGGGTAAGCTCGCTCATAGCGGCAAAAAAATCAAAGTTAAAATGCGACTGCGCCGGTATGTTTTTTATAACGCCGGTTATTTTATATACCTTATCATCTGTTGTTAGGGTTTTGCCTACAGCAAACGAGGTATTAAAATACTTTTTTGCAACCGCTTCTGTTATTACCAGCGAGTTTGTGTTTTTAAGCGCTGTTACAGGGTTGCCATCCACAAAGGGCAGTGTAAAAACATCAAACAGGGTTGAGTCTGCATAAATTATTTTATTCTCGGTAATTTTCTCGTTACCCTTTTTTATAGTGAGGCTTCCCCAGTTTCTAAACCTGGTATAGTGTTCAATCTGCGGAAAATCTTTTGCAAAAACGGGGCCCATTAATGCCGGTGCTTCCGCGCCATCGTAATGGTTATCACCAAATTTTATTTCGTTATCAAGCCGGTATATTCTTTCTGCCTGCAGGTTGTATTTGTCATAACTAAGTTCATCCATTACATACAGTAAAATTACCAGGCACGTGGCAATGCCCGTTGCCAGGCCAACAATATTTATGGCAGAAAAACCTTTATTTTTCCAAAGGTTGCGCAACGCAGTTTTAAGATAATTTTTTAGCATGGCATGGTTTTAACATGCAACGCAAAGCAGATAAATATGTTACTGAATTTATAAAAAAGAAATTTATTTTTTACGCCAACTGCCTGGGACGTATTATATGTTACAAACTCTTTTACAGGTTGATGAAGGTGTTTTTAAAAAATCTTAATTGAAACACTTTTTTTGATTGAAACAGCTTTTAAAAGTGCAGCACAGTTTTAAAATAAATAGGCCCCGCCTGCAATACAAAAGCAGGCCGGGCCAATTATTATGTGTTATATAATGCTATCTAATATCAACCAAATACTTAGGTAAATGTGCTGCTCGCACTAACCACTGCCTGTTGCGGCAAGCAAGGGTGTTGTATTTATTCAGTACGCAAACTTTTTACCGGGTTGGCCAATGCTGCCTGCACGGCTTTAAAGCTTATGGTTGTAACTGCAATCAGCAATGTTACAACACCTGCCGCTGCAAAAACCCACCAGTTCATGTCTGTACGGTAGGCATACCCTTCTAAAAATTTGCGAAGCCCCCACCATGCCGCGGGAAAAGCAACGGCTCCTGCGATGATTACCAGTATCAAAAAATCTTTAGACAGCATGGTTACTATTTGTGGCACACCGGCACCCAGCACTTTGCGTACACCAATTTCCTTAACCTTGCTTTCGGCAGTAAAAGTAACCAGGCCAAAAAGACCAAGGCAGGAGATGAATATGGTAATTACAGCAAAGCAATTAAACAGCTTGCCAATACGTGTATCACTTTTGTAAACGTCGTCAAAAGCATCGTCCAGAAAAGTATATTCAAATGTGTAGTCCGGGTTATATTTCTTCCACAAAGCAGATGCGGCTGCTATGGCTTTTGGCGCATCTTTCGCCGTTGTTTTTATATACATTTTCCATATCCACCCCGGGTTATAAAATAGTGCCAGTGGCTCTATCTTCTGGTGCAGGCTGGCAAAATGAAAGTCTTTGGCCACGCCAATTATCACCCCTTTCTTCTCATGAAAAGTAAGCCTTTTGCCTATCGGGTTTTTAATGCCCATTTGCTTTATGGCGGTTTCGTTTAAAATAAAGTTTGTACTGTCAGCAGGGGTGCCGCTAAACGTTTTTCCTTCGGCCAGCTTAATATTCAGCACCTGCAAAAAATCCTTTTCAACAGCCATCTGGTTGATGATAAAATTTTGCTGAGACAGCGCTTTACCATCCCAATCTATATCGCCCGTTGATGAGCCATTTTCCATCAGGTCGCCACCAGACTCTGTTACACCAATCACACCGGGCTGCTTCATCAGTTCTGCTTTGGCGGCATCGTAATGGTTACCAATTTCGCGCATGTTAAGCACAAAAATGTTTTCCTTATCATACCCCAGGTTCTTCTCCCTTATAAACTTTAATTGTTTACTGATGATGATAGTGCTTACGATTAATATTATAGAAAAGGTAAACTGCACAACCACCAGCACTTTTCGGAAGCTGCCTTTGCTGCCCAGGCCGGAAAGCTTGCCCTTCATGGCTTCCAGCGGTTTAAAGGAAGACAGTGTTATGGCCGGGTAAATGCCTGCCAGTAAAAATGTTGCCAGCAGCGTTATGCCATACACTGCAAGCACCTCTGCACTCAAAGGCTTAAACACTATTTGCTTACCTGCAACATCGTTATAAAGCGGCATTACCAGGTAAATAATTATGGTGGCAACAACAAGCGATATAATAAAAATAATAAAAGACTCACTTAAAAACTGCCAGAACAAGTTGGCTTTGCCTGCACCTATAATTTTGCGCAGGCTAATTTCCTTACTGCGTTTGGCTGCACGCGCCGTTATAAGGTTTACATAGTTTATACAGGCGATAAGCAATACAATAACAGCAACAATAAAAAAGATGCGCACCACCATCATGCCGTTCTCCTTGCCGCTGGATGCATACAAGTGCATTTTGCTAACCGGGTTTATAAGATAGCTGAGCGATTTTGTAAATTCACCCGGCTGGTAGCGGCGGTGCATAAGGGTAAGTTTCTGCGCAACAGTTGCGGCATTGCTGCCGGGTTTAAGCTGCAGGTAGGTATCAAAGTTGTAATTGCCCCAATCTTCGTTAAGGCTTTTCCAGTATCCTTTGCCGTTATAGTTTTGATTAAGCTGGTTAAAGTTAAAAACAACGTTGTAACGGATGGAGGA
>CAZRDD010000443.1:0-4688 GCA_964598675.1 uncultured Parafilimonas sp. | reverse complement strand
AGCAGCAGCGCCCCGCACTCTGTGGAATAGTGTATCAGGTGTTCGTCTGCGGTTTGCCAGTTACTGTCGCAAATAATAATAGCCGGGCTTTGGTTGCCATGGTTCATTGCTTCTACAAAAGCCTTTCGTATGCACTGCATAGCATTTTGCTCCTGGGAGTAGATACATAACACTGTTTTAGAGGCGGCCTCGGGTTTGTCAAGCAATAAAAGCAGGTCCTTATACAGGTTTTTACCAGCAATTTTGGCAACAACCATTACAAAAGTTACCGGGCTGGTTATTTTATCGTTACCCCATGCCTCTAAAAATTCAGTGGTATCGTAAATGGGCAGGTACTTAGCCTTGTCTGTAGCTGTTTGCCAGGCAGTAGGGTAAGTTATAACCTTAAGTGTACCCGGTAAAGCAAAGTCTAATATTTGTTTGCCGGTAAAAATATAGTCAGCCGCAGCATCGCCAATAGCCCATTTATCGGTTTGTTCATCGTAGGTATAACCAATGCTTTGTAAGTGTACCGGCGTTAGTTTGGCTATCTTGCTAAAATCTGCCACTACTACAGGCACCTGTCCGCCCCCAATATTATCTACTGCAATAGCAGGCCGCCTGCGGTAATTAAATGGGTCGTAGGGCAGCCGCTCCATAGCTGTTTCAGCGAGGTCAACACCCCAAAGCGGCCCGTACGGGCTTGTTGAATGGATGCTGCCCGGCACAAATATGGTGTCGGCGGTGGTTACCGGCTCTTCGTGTTGTTTTACAGTGGCAAGGGTATAGCGTTTTACAAGGTCTTTACAAACAGGTATTTCAAATTCCGGGTCTTCTGTAAGCGATACCCTTACGGTATCACCAATACCATCTTCCAGCAGGGTGCCTATACCGGCAGCGCTTTTTACGCGGCCATCCTCGCCGTCTCCTGCTTCGGTTACCCCTAAATGCAGCGGATAACATTCCCCAAATTCAAAGTCCATCTGCTGTATCAGCAGGCGGTAAGCCTGTACCATCACCTGGGGGTTGCTGGCCTTCATGCTCAGCACAATGTTATGGTAGCTTTCATTCCTGGCTATACGTAAAAACTCCATTGCACTTTCCACCATACCCATGGGTGTATCGCCATAGCGGCTCATTATCCTGTCGCTAAGGCTGCCGTGGTTGGTACCTATGCGCATAGCCGTGCCATATTGCTGGCATATTTTTACCAGTGGGGTAAAACGTTCGCGTATGCGGTCAATTTCTTCGCTGTACTCAGCATCGGTATATTCAAGCAGCTCAAACTTCTTTTTGTCAACATAATTGCCTGGGTTAACGCGCACTTTTTCCACTATGCGGGCAGCTATTTCAGCAGCATTAGGGGTAAAATGTATATCGGCCACCAGCGGTGTTTTGTAACCCCTTTTATGCAGCTCGTTTTTTATATGCAGCAGGTTTTCGGCTTCTTTTTTACTGGGGGCTGTTATGCGCACCAGTTCGGCACCAGCCTCAATACATCGGATGCTTTGCTCAACCGTGGCAATGGTATCCATGGTATCGGTGGTGGTCATGGTTTGCAGCCTTATGGGGTTAAAATTGCCCAGCAGCAGGCCGCCAACATTTACTTCGCGTGTAGGTAAACGGCTGTATCGTGTTAATGAGTTACAGTATAACTGCATGATTTATCTTAATTTCAGTGCTTGCAAAAATAAGCATTACCGGGTCAAACGTTTTATTATATGCAGAAACGATGTGTTGCAGTTGTATTAATTTTTTTGCTGTCAGCCTTTGGCAAAGGTTTTTCGCAAGGGGTGGCTTCATACCGCATTATTAAATTTACCTCGGCGCATACGGCTTTTCCTGATAGTGCCAGGGCCGCAGGCCACTTATACGATAGTGTATTGTACACCACAGCCGAGCATTATAACGACAGCAGTGTAATGCTGGTGGTGCCGCCCGGCTTTGTTGCGCATAAAAAGGTTGACCTGTTTTTTTGGTTTCATGGGTGGCACAATAACATTGATACAGCTGCAGTGTTTTACGAATTGATAAAACAGTTTGTTGCTTCGCGCTGTAATGCGGTACTGGTACTAGCTGAAACCGCCAAAAATGCGCCTGACAGCTACGGCGGTAAATTGGAAAAGCAAGGTGCTTTTAAAGCACTGGTGGCAGATGTTTTAGGGCAACTGAAAGCCAATAAACTGGTTGCTGCTAAAGCAAAACGGGGCAATATTGTACTGGCGGGCCATAGCGGGGCTTACCGGGTGATAGCCAATATTTTACAGAACGGGCAGGAGCCTGTTAAGGAAGTGCTGCTGTTTGATGCGCTTTACAGCGAGCTTGATAAATACGAGGCATGGTTGCTAAAGGATAAGCATAATCATTTTGTGCATTGGTTTACCAATAAAGGGGGCGGAACAGATGAAATGAGTGATACAATGATGAAGCAATTGGCCAGGAAAGGAACGGCATATAAGCTTATTGAGGAGGCTGCTGCAACACCTGCATACTTAAAAGGCCACCAGGTATTGTTTGTGCACAGCCTGCGGGAGCATAATGTAATTATTAACAACCCGGATAATTTAGCCTTGTTGCTGGCAAATAGCTGGTGCCTTAGCTTTATCCCCCCGGATAGGTTTTAGTGCGTTGGGTGTATACCTGTAAGCCCTGCTGTTAACATGCTGCACCAGGCAAATGCAGAGTATGATAACAAACGTTTTTTTGCCTGCGCCATTTTTTGCCCGACTTTTGCAGCGATGAAAAAAATAGTTATTTCCGTTGATGGTTTTTCTTCCTGCGGCAAAAGCACCATGGCCCGCCAGATGGCCAAAGAATTGAATTACGTTTTTGTTGACAGCGGCGCCATGTACCGTGCTATTGCTTTGTATTTTTTGCGCAATAAAATTGACTTTAACAGTAAAGCCGCGATTGACGGCGCACTTGCCAATATTGAACTGGAGTTTGTGTATAACAGCGATACCGGCAAAAGCGATATGTATTTGAACGGTGAAAACGTGGAAGCGGAAATACGCGACAGGCAGGTGAGCGAGCATGTAAGTACTGTAGCGGCGATAAAAGAAGTGCGGGAATTTGCCGTTGCCCAGCAGCAAAAAATGGGGGAGAAAAAAGGGCTTATTATGGATGGCAGGGACATTGGTACCACTGTTTTTCCGCAGGCGGAGCTTAAAATATTTATGACCGCCAGCAACGATGTACGTGCTGCGCGCAGATATAAGGAACTGATTGAGAAAGACCCGACTATAACACTTGAAGAGGTGAGAAAAAACCTTGAAATGCGGGACCATATTGATTCAACACGAGAGATTAGCCCCCTGCGTAAGGCAGATGATGCGGTGGTGCTTGATAACTCAAACCTTACGCCTGATGAACAGCTTGCCCTGGCATTAAGCTGGGCGCGCGAAAGGGCTGCTGAATAAAACCGTAAGTTATTGTTATTGAATATTTTTTTGCAAAGCCGCTTTATGCGGCTTTGTTTTATAATGTACATAGGCCAACAGCAAAAAAACGGCCGAGCCCAGTATATTCATCAGCAAATCTTTTTTCGAGTCTGGAATAAATACAAACACCGGCCTGTGGGCCAACATATTTTGGAAACACTCATTTACAACACCAACAGCATTAAATGTAATGATTGTAACAGCAGTAATACGCCGGTAGCTGTAATTGGATGCTATTGTTAATACGAGTAACAATGCAATTAGTGTGGAGATGATAACGGCAAAAAATATGTGTTCAGCATCGTTTATCATTAATTCCGCGAAGGAGGAGAATTTGTAATGCCGGGTGCGCTCCCAAACAATCAGCAGCATGTATATAAAAAACAACAGGTTTATCCACTTGTACGGTTGCTTTTTATACCCGGCTCTTGTATTAAGGTACGATACCAGTGCGGCAAACACCCCGGTGTAATACAGCAACATATACACCTTTGATGCCAAAATACAGGCAACGAGCAGCAAGGTAAAAAGCAGAAAAGCTTTCAGGTTCATACAGTTGGGTTTAGGGGCATTATATGCTAAAGGGAACAGCTATTATTCAGCCATCATCTCGCGGATGGTTTCTGCAACATCTTCCGCATTTGGTTTGCTAAAATAATCGCCATCGCTGCCGTAAGCAGGCCTGTGGGCTTTGGCCGTAATAGTACGGGGCGATACATCAAGCCAGCGGTAGCCTTTTTGTTCTTCCATTACCTTGTTGTACATAAAGGCAGCACAACCGCCGGGTACATCCTCATCCACAAAAACAATGCGGTTGGTTTTTTTAAGCGACTGGCCAATTATATGGTGTACATCAAAAGGCAGTAATGTTTGCACATCAATAATTTCGCAGCTTATGCCTTCTTCTTCCAGGCGTATAACTGCATCCTGCACAATGCGCAGTGTTGAGCCATAGGTTACAATGGTAATATCATCGCCTTCCTTTAATATTTCAGGCACACCCATGGGCACCGTAAATTCCAAAAGGTTGGCAGGCAGTTTTTCTTTAAGCCTGTAACCGTTAAGGCATTCTATCATAAGGCCAGGGTCGTTGCTTTGCAACAAGGTATTGTACATACCGGCTGCCTGTACCATGTTACGCGGAACGCAAACGCAAAAACCGCGCAGGGTACCAAGTATCATTGCCATGGGCGAGCCGCTGTGAAAAATACCTTCAAGCCTGTGGCCGCGGGTACGTACTATAACAGGGCTGCTTTGTAAACCTTTGGT
>CAZRDD010000442.1:0-4693 GCA_964598675.1 uncultured Parafilimonas sp. | reverse complement strand
CCTGTAAAAATTAAATGTATGCAAACAAAAACGGTTATTGGCGTTATCTTCTGGCTGCTGCTTGCCGCCTTTATTATTCCCGGTTACGTATTTGGTTTTCAAAAATTGGTGGCGCAGCCACAAAAAGCAGCCAGCTTTAAACGCTGGGGCTATTCCATTATGTTTATGCGTTTTTTGGGCCTGGGTGAAATTGTGGCGTTAACAACCTTGCTTTTTACACAACTGCGTTACATAGGCATTGTGTTTTTCTGTATTGTTTTACCCGCGGCCGTTTATATACAACTGCGCCATAAAGAGCCTAAAAAGGAAGTAATGGCCCCCATTTTTGTAGCCATACACCTGCTGGTGCTTTTTGTGCTCAATCTTTTTTTATAAACCTAAAAAACAACAGAATGGAGAAGCTAAGATACTGGATAATAGTAGCCAGTAAAGACCATGCAGCTACTGGTATAAAACAGGGTATAGCACAGGCTTGCCACGGCAAAGCTGCCCCATTAAAAAGGATGAAGGTGAATGATAAGGTGTTGATATATTCCTCAAAAGAGCATTTTGGCGAGGAGGAGAAATGCCAAAAATTTACCGCTATTGGCTGCGTAAAAGATGAGGCGGTTTATGCGTACAACATGGGCAATGGTTTTGTGCCTTACAGGCGCAATATACATTGGTATGCCAGCAAAGAGGTTAGCATTTTGCCGCTGATTGAAAAGCTGGATTTTATTGAGAATAAAAAACAATGGGGCTACCCCTTTCGCTATGGCTTTTTTGAGATAAATGAACAAGACTATACGCTGATAGCAGAAAGTATGCTGCGGGAACAACTGGTATAAAAGAAGAAAAGCCCCGTGCGATGCGTTGTACACCGGCGGGGCTTTTAATCAATTCTTAAAAATGTGTTTTATGCAATCAGCGCTTTTACCTGCTCAATTACTTTATTAAGCTGGCTGGCATCCTGCCCACCGGCTGTGGCCAGTGTTTTTTGCCCGCCGCCGCCACCTTTAATCAATGGGGCAATATGCTCTTTTATAATTTTAGGCGCTTCCAGGCCTTTTGCAGCTACAATGGCTTCATCAACCAATACGGCTACGCTGGCTTTGCCTTCAATGTTTGCGGCCAATACCACCAAATAGTTGCTGAGTGATGCCTTAAGGTCAAAGCATAACTTTTTCAGTGCATCGGCGTTGCTTACTTCAACCAGGCCACCTATAAATTGTATGCCGTTAATATGCTGTACCTGTTTAACCAGTGCATCTTTAACTACATTAAGCTGCTTCGCTTCCAGCGATTCAATCTTCTTTTTCAGTTCGCTGTTTTCAGCGGTAATGTTTTCAATAGCCTTTAGTACATCTTTAGGGTTTTTAAGCGCTTCGCGTATGGCATCGGCTATAGCAAATTGATCATTCACCAGGGCACTTGCTGCTTTGCCGCTTACCGCTTCAATCCTGCGCACACCGGCAGCCACGGCCGATTCGTGCTTTATTTTAAAGAAGCCGAGTTCGCCCGTTGAACCAACATGTGTTCCCCCGCACAACTCAATGGAATAATGTGGGTCCATTATTACCACCCTTACTATATCGCCATACTTTTCGCCAAACAGGGCCATCGCACCCAGTGCAACAGCTTCATCTTTGGGCAGTTCCTTTATTGCAACGGGTACATTTGCCCGTATTTTTTCATTGACTATCGACTCAATCTGGCCTATTTCCTCGCTGGTTACTTTGGCAAAATGCGAGAAGTCAAAACGCAGTTGCTCTGCATTTACCAGGCTGCCTTTTTGTGCTACATGGGTACCCAGTATCTGGCGCAACGCTGCATGCAGCAGGTGCGTGGCACTGTGGTGTATGGTAGTTTCCTGCCGTTTGGCAACATCTACCCTGGCTATTATTTCACCTTCAATGTTAGCTGGCAATGTATCAGCAAAATGAATGATGAGGTTATTCTCCTTTTTGGTATCTGTTATTGCTAGCGTTTCATGCTCAAAAATAAAATTGCCGGTATCGCCTACCTGGCCGCCACTTTCAGCATAAAAAGGAGTGACGTTAAGCACAAGCTGGTAAGCCTCTTTGCCCTTTGCTTTAACCTTGCGGTATTTGGTAACTTTTGCTTTTATCTCCAGTGTGTCGTATCCTACAAACTCATTGGCAGCAGTATCATCCAAAACAACCCAGTCTTCTGTATCTACCGCCGTTGCTGCACGAGAGCGGGTTTTTTGTTGCTGAAGTGCTTTTTCAAATCCAGCCATATCAACGCTCCAACCAATCTCTTTAGCCATCAATTGAGTCAAATCAACAGGGAATCCATAGGTGTCATATAATTCAAAAGTCGTTTCGCTATCAATACAGGTCAAAATTTCTGCTCCATTATTTAGTTGCTGTTGCAAAATACTTCCAAATGAATCAGTAGTAAACAAACCTGAATTAATATCATTTGATGATATGCTAACCATTTTACACTTAAAGATAGCTTCATAATGTTTTAGCTGTTCTTTAATTTCGTTTTCCTTTTTCTTACTATAGAATTCTATACCAAGATTAAATTCTGGAATAAATAAATCCAATCTACCGCGATGTTGGGGAGACGCAAATTCAACCAATGCTCTGACGCTATTGCTTTCTAAGAATTTTGCTACGCGAAGTATAGTCTCATGTTCACCATTAATATATTTCTCAAACCTATTTATTCCCTTTTCCAACGTCCTCAAAAACGCATCTTCCTCTTCCTTCACCACTTTGGTAACAAAATCTTCCTGCGCCTTCAATTCGGGGAAAACATGTTCAAACTGTTTTGCAAGCAAGGGTAATAATTGAAACAGCAATGGTTGTTTATAGTCAAGGTAAGAGTAATAATATCTTACCGCCCTGCGCAATATCCTTCTTATTACATAGCCTGCGCCGGTGTTGCTGGGCAACTGGCCATCGGCAATGGTAAAAGCAATAGCGCGTATATGGTCGGCAATTACCCTGAAAGCAATGGCCTGTTTGGTATCGCTGTAATCGTATTGCTTGCCGGTTATTTTTTCCACCACGGCAATGGTGCCTGTAAATACATCAGTATCGTAATTGCTTTGTTTGCCCTGCAGTACACGCACCAATCTTTCAAGCCCCATGCCGGTATCAACATGTTTGGCAGGTAATGGCTCAAGCCGTCCGTCTTTCAGGCGGTTAAACTCCATAAACACGTTGTTCCATATCTCTATCACCTGCGGGTGGTCGTTGTTAACCAGGGTTGCACCATCAACAAGCTTTCTTTCTTCATCGCTGCGGCAGTCCACATGTATCTCGCTACATGGGCCGCAGGGGCCGGTATCGCCCATCTCCCAAAAATTGTCTTTTTTATTGCCAAGCAGTATCCTGTCTTCGCTTACAAACTTTTTCCATTCGTTGTATGCATCCTCGTCTTTGGCTAAATTTTCATTGGCATCACCTCCAAAAACGGTTACATACAGGCGGCTTTTATCCAGCTTGTACACTTCGGTAAGCAGTTCCCAGCTCCATGCAATGGCTTCTTTTTTAAAATAGTCGCCAAAACTCCAGTTACCCAGCATTTCAAACATGGTATGGTGGTAGGTATCTACGCCCACTTCTTCCAGGTCGTTGTGCTTGCCGCTTACGCGCAGGCATTTTTGTGTATCGGCCACCCGGGTGTTGGGTGCCTTTTTGTTGCCCAGAAAAAAGTCCTTAAACTGGTTCATACCCGCGTTGGTAAACAACAGGGTGGGGTCGTTTTTAATAACAATGGGTGCAGAAGGTACTATGCTGTGGCCTTTTTGTTTAAAAAAGTCAAGAAACGTTTGTCTTATCTCGGCGCTGGTCATCATTTGTGCTATATTTACTACCGTTTTATTTTACAAACCTATATTTGCGGCCTGTTTACGGGGGCGTAAAGGTAAACAAATTATTGTTGTAAGGTTTTAGCATAGTGTGCCTGGTAACCTGTAAACAGCGCTTTTGTTGCAAATGCCCGTTTTAAACCGGCTGGTTTTGAATTTGGGTATAGAATTTGCTGCTAAAACTAATCCTTAAAAAACACCGGGGCTTTGGCTGTTTGTATTGTACAGCAATTTGTTTGGGGGTACAAATTGCGGCAGGCAGTTAACAGCTTAGTTACTAAAAACCAATATTTATTTAAATAACGGCCTGGTGAAGCATATATAGCTGATGAAAAAAATAAAGTATTTTTACAACACCCACACACTGCGTTACGAGAAGCTGATAACCCCGCTTCGCGTAAAAATATTGCGCATATTCGCCTTTATAGCAACAGCCATAGTTACAGCAGGTATTATTGTAGCGATTGCTTTTCATTATATACAATCGCCCAACGAAAAGAACCTCTCCCGCCAGAATGCCGATTTGCGTGATGATTATGCCGAGCTTCAGCAGCAGGTACAGAAATTACAGCAAAAAATGAATGAGCTGGAAAAAAGGGATAATGATGTGTACAGGGCCATTTTTGAATCAACCCCCATACCCGACAGTGCAAGGCTGAAGGAAATGGAGAAAAATAAAGAAATTAAACTGGTGCAGGGCATGAGCGAGCAGGATTTGGTGCAGGGTTTAACCCAGCAGCTTAACGGCCTTATTTTGCGTATGGCGTTCCAGTCAAAGTCGTACAACGATATTGATGGCATGATTAAGAACAAACAAAACCTTATAGCTGCCATCCCCACCATTCAGCCGGTGAGCAATAAAGACCT
>CAZRDD010000441.1:0-4695 GCA_964598675.1 uncultured Parafilimonas sp. | reverse complement strand
AACGCCGGGGTTGGTCATTACAAAATTATAAATACCAGGGGCAATAGCACCCAGGGCAGATGAGCGGTTAAAATTGGCTATCAACCTTGAGCGGAAAGGCACCCCGTTTGCATCGTAGTAATTTTGTAAAAACTCCGCCTTAAGTTTGGCCATATCCACATTGGATGGGCACTCCGATTTACAGCCCTTGCAGCTAAGGCAAAGGTCCATCACCTCGTATATTTCCTTATGGTTAAACCTGTTGGCTTTGTTGGAGTGGGTAAGAAACTCCCTTAAAATATTGGCCCTTGCCCTGGTGGTATCTTTCTCGTTACGGGTAGCCATGAAAGATGGGCACATGGTGCCACCGGAAAGCTGTGTTTTACGGCAGTCGCCGGAGCCGTTGCACTGCTCAGCATGTTGCAAAACATCCTGGTTGTTAAAGCGGAACACCGTTTTAAAAGCAGGCGTTTGCTGGCCGGGGGTATACCGCAACATGGTGTTCATGGGCGGTGTATCCACAATTTTATTAGGGTTAAAGATGTTTTCCGGGTCCCAGGTTTGTTTAACCTGTTTCAGCAGCCGGTAGTTTTTCTCGCCCACCATTTGCCGTATAAACTCACCCCGCAACCTGCCATCGCCGTGCTCGCCGCTAAGGGAGCCATTGTATTTTTTTACCAGGGTAGCAATTTCTTCGGCAATAGCGCGGAAGAGATGGTTGCCCTCCTCCGTTTTCAGGTTTATAATGGGACGTAAATGAATTTCGCCACTACCCGCATGCGCATAATGCACGGAGTAAAGGCCGTATTTTTTTAGAATTTCATTAAAGTCGCGTATAAAGTCGGGCAGGTCGTTTACATCAACCGCAGTATCCTCAATCACCGGCACCGCTTTGGCATCGCCAGGCAGGTTACTCAACAACCCGAGGCCAGCCTTGCGGAGTGTCCATATTTTTTTGGAGTCTTCTCCAAACAGTAATGGAAAATGATAACCCAGGCCTGCTGCACGCATATCAGCCTCTACCAGCTTCGCAATAGCCGTAATTTCCTCGCGGTTGGTACGGGCAAACTCCACCACCAGTATGGCACCGGGGTCGCCCTGTACAAAAAAGCGGTTTTTGCGCTGCTCAATATTGTCTTTGGTACATTCAAGTATGTAGTGGTCTATCAGCTCGCTGGCACTTGGCTTGTATTTAAGGGCTATCAGGTTGGCCCTCAGCGATTCGTCAATGGTATTAAAATGTACGCACAGCAGCCCCACTTCTTTAGGTGGCAGCGGTACTACATTCAGTTTTATTTCGGTAATAAAGGCAAGCGTGCCTTCAGAACCCGCAATAAGTTTACAAAAATTAAAATCCCCGCTGCCAGCTGTAAAAGGGGCTGTCTCCAGCAAAACATCAATGGCATAGCCTGTATTACGACGCTCAACCGATTTCTTAGGAAACTCTTTCCGTATTTCAACCTGGTTGTCGTAATTGCTTAACAGGCTGCGCGTAGTTTTATAAATATTGGCTTCCAGGCTGTTGCCCTCGCATTTTTCGTGAAACTCATCAATGGCAAGGCTGCTAAATACCGCTTCGGTGCCATCGCTCAACAAGGCTTTTACTTCCAGCAAATGCTCCCTGGTACTTCTGTAAACCACAGAGTTTGAGCCGCAAGAGTTGTTACCTACCATACCGCCTATCATGGCACGGTTGGCAGTAGAGGTTTCCGGCCCAAAAAACAGGCCATGTGGTTTCAGGTACATGTTCAATTCATCCCGCACCACACCCGGCTGCACGCGCACCCATCCTTCCTCTGTATTAAGCTCAATTATTTTGGTAAAGTATTTTGAAACATCCACCACAATACCCGCACCCACCACCTGCCCGGCCAACGATGTGCCTGCCGTACGGGGTATGAGCGATGTTTTTTCAGCACGCGCAAAAGCAATTAGTTTTCTTAAATCATCCCCTGTTTTGGGCAGTGCCACCGCGAGCGGCATTTCCCGGTAGGCTGATGCATCTGTTGCATAAAGCGTGCGTATGGTATCATCAAAATACAGCTCACCATCCAGTTCTTTAGCCAATTGTAACAGCCTGTTGTTCATTTTCCTCACAGTTATTGTTGAAAGCGAAGTGCAAAAATAGATTATTTGGGGAGTTATTGAAAAGCCTATTACCGAAGTGTGTAATTTGCCCCGACATATTACAGGAATCTTCAAGTTTAAAACGGCTAAAGCCAAGCTTTAAATTTTTAACATGGCACAAACCCTTAACTGTACTATAAAACCATTTCTATTTGCAAAACCAAAGCAACTTGTTATTGAGCCAAAATTCATTGAATTTGGTGTTAATGGCCCAGATAATAACCTGTCAGTAAGATTCCAAAAAGAAGAGATTGACAGCATTAGATATGTTGTTAAAGGGATAAGGGGCTATAAATTTTACATTGGCAGGGTTTATTGCATTGACCTAAGGAGTAAAAGCGGAAAGACTATAAAAATAAGATTCAGGTCATTTTATAACATAAATCGAAAGACACTTGATGCAAACTACGTTAATATAGTTAATGCATTACAGGAAAATTTTATACTCGACATATCCCGCGAATACATAAAAAAGTTTGCTCAGAAAGAGGTTTTCGAGCTGCTTGGCATTACCTTTTTGCAGGACAGTATAATATTGGATAAAAAATGGGATCCAATTCCCTGGCTTGATGTTGCTACTAAAACTTACCGGAGTTATTTTGCCGTATTTTCTATGACTGAGCCTGATAAGTACAAGGCATTTAAGTTTAGCACCGATTGGAATACAACTGTATTATGCAGCGTTTTAAAAGCAATTTTAAAAGGAAAAAACCTTTGGACTGAATAATTCCTATTTCTCCCTTACCGATGACCCCCTTACAATCAAATCCGATTTCAGCACAATCACGCCGTCTTTGGGTGCGCCCGGCAGGCCATTCAGTTGGTCCAGCAGGCATTTGGCGGCGGTTTTGCCTATTTCAATACCATTATAATTAATGGTGGTAAGCGATGGTTCTACAATTTTACTAATGGCATCATTGTTAAAACCCACCACGGCAATATCCTCAGGTATGCGCAGGCCCGCCGCCTTCCAGGTTTTAATACATACGGCTGCACAAAAGTCGTTGGTAATAAATACGCCATCGGGCCGCGGCTTTAATTGCAACAGTTGCTGGGCGGCTTTTATACTCTCCACTTCGCTGTAACCGTTTACCATAACATAGTTTTTGTTATAGGGCAGGTTATGGTCGGCAAGGGCTTTTTTGTAGCCCTTCAGGCGGTCGGCATAAACATTGCGTTTAAGGCTGGCGGTTATATGGGCTATGTTTTTACACCCTTGTTCGGCAAGGTGGGCGGTAGCTTCGTAGCCAGCTTTATAGTTGTCAATTACTACTTTAACACCATAGGTTTTGTCGTCCACGCGGTCAAAAAATACAATGGGTATGCCTTTTTCCACAAAAGGTTCAAAGTGCGATACATCGGCCGTATCAAATGCCAGGGAGGCTATCAGCCCGTCAACCCTTTTATGAAAAAGGTTGTGGGCATTGGCTATTTCCTTTTGGGCAGATTCGGAGGAGTGGCCAATTACCAGGTCAAAATCGGTATTAGCAGTAATTTTTTCAATACCCGCCAATACCGAAGTTATAAAGTTGCTGTGCAGCTCGTGTACAATAATACCAATGGTATTGGTTTTTTGCCTGCGCAGGTTACTGGCAAAATTGTTGCTGCGGTAACCCATTTTACGGGCTGTTTCCTGTATTTTTTTCCTTGTTTTCTCGCTTATGGCCGCATGGTTTTTAAGTGCCCGGCTTACCGTAGCGGCAGAAACATCCAGCTTTTTGGCAATATCATATATGGTTATCTCTTTTTTTGTATTCATTATGTGGGGCAGGCTTCGGTTACATAAAAACCAGCGGGGCATAAAAATACTCAATACAGGCAAACCAACCACAAAACACTGCTAAAACACGCTAAATTGGCGGGATTTGCAACAAAATATCATACAAGGCACATTAATTTGGCAATAAAACCTACTATTTAAAAATAAAGTATGCAATCGGTTGCATTTAATATAAAATCGTTCTACATTTATTGCGTTAAATTTAAAACGCCAATTTTACTGTTCAAAACCTTGCCATGTTATTATTAGGGATAGATGTAGGAACCTCGTCCATTAAAGTATCTGTGGTAGATGCACAAACGCAGCAATGCGTTGCTTCTGCCCACTGGCCCGAAGCCGAAGCCGGTATTATTTCGCATAAAAGCGGCTGGGCCGAACAAAGCCCCGGCAGTTGGTGGCAGTTTACCCAGCAGGCAATTTTAAAAGCCCATGCAAAAGGTGGTTACAATCCGCAGGATATTGCGGCCATTGGTATTGCTTACCAAATGCACGGCTTGGTAACAGTTGATAAAGATGGCCAGGTACTGCGGGACAGTATTATTTGGTGCGACAGCCGGGCGGTGCCTTACGGCGAAGCCGCCTTTAACCACATTGGCCACGAAAAAAGCCTGGCACACCTTTTAAACTCGCCGGGAAATTTTACGGCGGCTAAACTGGCCTGGGTAAAAGAGCACGAACCAAGGATTTACGATAAGATTGATAAAATAATGCTGCCCGGCGATTATATTGCCATGCAGCTTACCGGCAGCGTTACCACCAGTATATCATCACTTTCCGAGGGGATATTCTGGGATTTTAAGACGGACACC
>CAZRDD010000440.1:2234-4698 GCA_964598675.1 uncultured Parafilimonas sp. | reverse complement strand
ACCGTAACAGCCTGTATAAACAAAATGGCTTTTATGGTGTAGGTTTACCCTTAGCGCCACCAATTAACATAACATCAACTGGTACACAGGCCGTATCATCTGATTATGTACAGCCATTTATTACTTACGGTTATTTTGTTAACCAGCAGATTGAATATGGTGATTACGGTGGTATTACTGCAGGCTTCAGGAGCGACTATTCTTCGGCATTTGGCGGCGGTTCTAAGCCATTTACCTTCCCGCATTTTGATGGCCACATTTTGGTTAATAACATCATCAACAGCGACAAATTAACCAACATACTGCCTTATTTTAAAGTAAGGGCTGCTTATGGTGAGGCTGGTATACAGCCTGGTGCTTTTGACAGGTACCCAACGTTAAATCAACAGAACATTGGGTCTGCATTAACCTACAACATACCTACTACCAGCAATAACCCCAACCTGCAGGTGGAAGTTTCAAAAGAGTTTGAAACCGGTACCGACTTTACTTTCAATGTAAACAAAGGTGGTTCATGGTTTAAAACCATTACTGGTGCCTTCACGTACTGGCAGCGTACCAGCAACAACGTTATTTATACCGTTAGCGCCCCTCCTTCAAGCGGTGCAACCGGTGGCTTAACAAATGCTATCAGCATGTCTTCAAACGGTATACAGTTCTCATTAAATATACCTGTATACAGTTCTCGCGATTTTAAATGGGACTTTACAACCAACTTTGGCCATCAAACCTCTAAAATCGACAAAATTGCTGGCGGTGCAGATATCATCCTAAACACTTCAGCAGGTAGTACTGCGCTGGTGTTAACACCTGGCCAGAAAATTGGGCAGATATATGCTTACAAAGCGTTAACCAGCTTAGATTATACTAACAAGGAAGGCGAGCGCTATATAGCTAAAGCTGATGAAGATAAGTATACCATTGTTGATGGCAGGGTTGTAAACAAAACAACTTACCAGATACAGTTTACCAATGAAACATACGCTATTGGCGACCCCAACCCCAAGTTTAATGCTTCATTTATCAATGGTTTTTCTTATAAGGACATCCTTAATTTGTCATTCCAGATTGACTGGATTTATGGCAGCCACCTGTACAACCAAACCAAGGAATGGATGTACCGTGATGGTATAAGCGGCGACTTTACTGCCCCTGTAACTATTGATGGTAAAACAGGTGCTTTCACCGCTTATCATTCAAGCCCTTACTACAACCTCTTTGGTAGCCTGCATGGCGCTGGTAACAACGCTACAAAAGACTTTTTTTATGAGGATGCATCTTTTGCACGTTTAAGAAACGTTTCTTTATCAGTAAACCTGGAGAAATTCTTTAAAGTTCCATTCATCAAAAAAGCGCAATTGGTGCTTACTGGCAGAAACTTATTTACTATTACCAAATATACAGGGTACGATCCTGAAATTAGTTCAGGCTCAGTAAACTCTTCTTTCGACAGGGGTGTTGACCACAGTACGCTGCCCAACATTAAATCTTACCAGGTAGGGCTTAATATTGGATTTTGATTTTTAAACTTTAAATGACAAAAAATGAAAAAAAATAAATTTGTTAGCCTGGTAATAGTTGCGGCTTTGGGTCTGGCAACGGCGGGTTGCAAAAAAGAGCTGGCAGTAGGTAACCCTAATGCCCCTACATTAGAAGGTAACGTAACAAACGAATCGGGCCTTGTTTCTCTTGCGCAGGGTGGTGTTTATACCAACGGTTTTGCCAATGGCGATGGCTGGCTGGGCGATAGCTATTTTTCACTTGTTTATGGCTACTCAGAACTGTTAGCCGATAACGTAGGTGCGGAAGCTTCCAACAATCAGGTTACCACCATTGCAGTACCCGATTATATTATACTTGATGATGGTACTAAGCTTACCAGCCCAACTACAACTGTATCAATTATCAGGGCTTATAACAACAGGGCTTCTACCGGTGCTGGTAACAACGCTATTTACTACCAGTGGTTAAATATGTATGCGCTTAACAACGCATGTAACCTTATATTAAGCCAGGTTGATAAAATCACATTTTCTGGCGATGCTGCCAGTAAGGCTAATACTTTTAAAGCATGGGCTTATTGGTGGAAAGGATACGCTTATGCTTCTATAGGCTCCATGTATTATTCTGGCCTGATTGATGATACACTTTATGCAACCAGTAACCATTATGTGTTACACGATGCTATCATCAATCAGTCGAACACTTATTTTAACAAAGCAGCAGAAACTTTAAAAGCGATCACAAGCACAACCGACTACAACGAAGTGCTTGGCCAGCTTATTCCTGCATTCTGCCAGGTAGGCAATGGTGGCGTACTTACTACAGATATGTGGGTGCGCAACATTAATACTATGCTTGCACGCAATATACTGGTAAATAAACTGTCTCCGTTTGTAAAGGGTAACCTTAGTGCAACCATCAGCAAGTCATCTACTTCAGCTATGACATCTGCTGACTGGAA
>CAZRDD010000440.1:0-2224 GCA_964598675.1 uncultured Parafilimonas sp. | reverse complement strand
GTTAACGCTTGCGTCCGCAGGTATCAACAAAGGCGACCTTGTTTTTACCGGCCGTTCTACTACAGCCAATGGCTTCCTTTCTGCCAATGGTGGTTCAGCAGCAGCAAATACAGTAGGGCCTAACAACTCTAACCTGTTTAAAATATCTGAGCGTTTTATCCAAAGTTTCAAATCGGGCGACAAAAGGCTTGCCAACAACTTTGGTACTGCCACCACGTTTAAAAATGACTATAACATTGCAACACGCTACAGCCTGATTGATGGCGGTAACGGCCTTTCTGGCGTATATGTGTATGGTAACAGAACTATTGGTGCACAAGAGGTATTTATTGCAGGCAGCTACGAGGAAAATGCTTTAATGCTGGCTGAAGCTAACATAAGGCTTGGTAACGTTGAAACCGGCCTTGGTTATGTTGACGCTGTAAGAAGCTACCTTGGCGCAGGTGTTGCTGCTGTGGCTGGTACTGGTTTAACCCAGGCCAAAGCCATGCAGGAACTGGTAACCGAAAGAAGGGTTGCCCTGGTATTCAGGGGCCTGTCTTTCTACGATGCAAGGCGTTGGGGCTGGTCGTACGATATCTCCGTTGGTGGTGGTATCTATGGAGCCAACATATATAGCCCATCTGCTGGTAAATTAAATACAAATGCTACTGAAAGTTGCAATTTTATGGATTACTGGGATGTACCTGCTGATGAAACGGTGTTAAACCCACCAGGTTCAGGCAGTGCTGCTACACAGAACCCTAATTTTTAATGATATTTTGGTTTGATTAGTATTAAAATGGCTGCCTGTTATACGAATAATGTGGCGGGCAGCCATTAAAAATCGCTTTAAAAGCTTGTTCTTTTGTTTCTCATCATGTGACTCTTTATTTTAAAGGCAAAAGAATAGAATCCTGTATTTTTATACAGGATTTCTTTTTTTGGCCCCTGCCTACCCCCCAATCCGCCGCAAAAAAGCTACCATACACAGAATATTTATACCTCCTGCAACTATTTAAGGCTACAATTGTCATTATTATTAAGAAATTGTCATCGTTTTATTAACCAAAATTAAGTTGCATGAAAAACATTCTGTTGCTAAGCATGTTGCTTGTATGCACGTGCGTGGCTTTTGCCCAGGTACGGGAAATAACCGGAAAGGTTACTGATGCCAGGGATGGCGCCGCTTTAGAGGGCGTATCTATTAAGGTAAAAAGTGGTTCCGCTGCTACCGTAAGCCTTGCGGATGGTACTTTTAGTATTAAATTACCCAATTCCGCCAAAACGATCGTGTTTTCCTATGTAGGCTATGCCGAAAAAGAAGTGGAGATTACCGGCACCAGTTTGCAGGTAGCCCTTACGGTGGCCGAAAGGTCGCTGAGCGACGTGGTTGTGGTGGGTTACGGCACCAAAATAGCAAAGGACGTAACAGGCTCCATTGCTAAGGTTACCGCTAAAGAAATTACCAACACACCTGCTACCAGCTTCGAGAGTGCCATACAGGGCCGCGCTGCTGGTGTACTTGTGTCGCAGCAAAACGGCAAGGTTGGCCAGGCCATCAACATTCGTATACGTGGCGCATCGTCGGTAACGGCCGGTAACGAGCCGTTGTATGTGGTTGATGGTATACCCATTACGGGTGGTAACAGGGGCGATAACTCCAGCAACGGTGCTTCCACCAACGCCCTTGCGGATATTAACATGAACGATATCGAGTCTATCCAGATATTGAAAGATGCCTCTTCCGCAGCCATTTATGGTTCGCAGGGCTCAAACGGAGTGGTACTTATCACTACAAAAAAGGGCAGGGCTGGTACTTCAAAGTTAGATGTGGGTTATTTTACCGGCAGCCAGAAACCTAGCGGCAAAAGGGATTTTCTTTCTGCAAAACAATGGGTTGATTTTTTTGAAAGGGCGGGGCAGGGTGCTGCCAACCAGGATTACCTGGCCGGGTATTATAATACCCTTGATGCAGCCATTGCCGATTACAAAAGCTACGTAGAAAGCCGTTTTACACGGTATTCTGCAGGTACCGATGACTGGAAAACTGCTAAAGTAAATACCAACTGGCAGGACCAGGCTTTTCAAACAGCGCCAATCTCCCAGTACGATTTAAATATGTCGGGCGGTACTGATAAAACAAAGTTTTACCTCTCTGGCCAATACCTCGACCAGGCCGGTATTTTGCTGGATAACAATTATAAGCGCTACTCTGCCAGGCTTAATATTGACCACCAGGTAC
>CAZRDD010000439.1:0-4717 GCA_964598675.1 uncultured Parafilimonas sp. | reverse complement strand
AACACTTGCTACTACTGAATCTATCATTAAAGAAGGAAAAGCCATCCCCGATAAAATAGCTGCAAACTTTGTTCACTGGTTTAACAAACGAAAGCTAACCGGTATTGGAAGCAGCACTTTAAAAGCGATGCAACATTTGCAGGTTGGGGCACATTGGGCACTTGCTGGCCGTGAGGGTGAATTTGCTGCTGGCAATGGTGCAGCAATGCGTGTGGCACCTTTGGCTTTTATTGATGCAGACAGGCAATTGATTAGAGATATTTGCTGGATAACCCATAAGAACGATGAAGCGTATACAGGGGCCCTGGCCATTATTGAAAGTATAAAAGCAGTATTAACGGGTACATACACTGGTGCCAATTCACTAATAGCCTGTATTGTTGATCTTTTGCCAGACACCCAGGTTCGCGACAGTTTAATAACCTTACAAAATGAAACTGCAAGTATTGAACTGGTAGCCAAAAAATATGGCAACTCAGGTTATGTTGTGCACTCAGTACCCCTGGCTGTTTATGCAGCGCAACAATTGCAGCATAAAGATTTTGAACAGGTTTTGATAGATATTATTAAGGCAGGGGGTGATACGGACACCAATTGCTCAATGGCGGGCAGTATTATGGGGGCGTTTATTGGCAGCCCTTCCATACCAAATACATTGCTAAAGAAGTTACAGCAAATAAATGAATTTACATTTTTAGAGGGTACTGTTAGCGCATTTGTACAATTAGCCCAAAAACAATCCAGGGGTTTTGAATAGAAAAAAGCACCCCATGTATCTTCCTTTAGTTAATACATAGGGCGCTTGCCATAAAATAGTATAGTGTAGAAGTCAGGGTAATGGGTACTGTTTTACTCCTTCTTCACATAGTCCATCCCCAAAAAGTTGAAGCCTGATACCTTACCTTCGGCATCAATAGAAAATGTTAACCAGTCCTTACCATACCATTCCCTTTCAAACTTTCCTAAAAAAGTATCATAGTGCCAGTGGCTTAACCCTGCTGTAACATCGTTGGGAAATTTGATGCTGAGCGAATCGTTAGCCAGCACAATGTCGGCATCGCCAAAAACCTCGTTGGTATAGCTGCCTGCGTATTGCTTAAGTGCCAGCGTTGGTTTGGTGTTAGCCACCCTTTTTGCTTCAAACTCAGCCTCATCCTTTTTGGCAGATTCATGCAACCCTTTGTACATGGCGTAAAAATCTTTGCTCCAGTCGTTTTTTGTATCGCCCCATACCCAAAGGTCCATGGCCTTGTACATCAATGCATGCCTCAGTTCGGTATGGTCAAGGTTGCCAAAAATGTATACGCCAAAATGTTCGTCGTTAATTAACCCGCAAATGGCTACAGCACCATCAAGGCTGCCGGTATGAAAATTAACCATGCTGCCCCTGTAATCCTCCTGAAACCAACCCAGGCCGTAGGTGGTCCAATGCGGCTTTGTTAGCCGGGCAGTGGGGTAAAACTGCGATGGCGTAACCATAGAGGCAGGCGTAAACAAAGCCGCATAAGTGGCTGGTTTAAGCAATGGCTTGCCGTTAATTTTGGTGCTGTCTAATAAAAACATCATCCATTTATTAATATCATCAGCGCACGACCATACACCACCCGCAGCATCTATGCCTTTGGCATCAATAAAACGTATGGGTTTTACAATGGTATCGTCAAAGGTAAAATGCGGGGTAATATGGCTGGGCTCATTAACCGATGCCGGATAATTGGGGTACGTGTGCTGCATGCCCAATGGGGTAAACAGGTGTTCGGTAATAAAATCGTCCCAGGTTTTGCCCGATACTTTGTGTATTACCTCCCCCGCCAGTATGTACATAAGGTTTTGGTAAATAAACGACGACCTGAAGGAATACGCTGGTTTTAAAAGCCGCATTTTGTTTATTACGGTATCAACCGGGTAGCCCAGTGTCCATAGCCAGTCGGCATTGCCCAGGCCGGTATTATGGGTAAACAGGTCTTTAACAGTTATTTCGCTGCTGGCATAATTGTCGTACAGTTTTAAAGCGGGGTAAATATCGGTTACCTTATCTGTCCACTTTACTTTTCCTTCATCCACCAGTATACCCATACATACTGCCGTCATGGCTTTGGTGGTTGAAGCGCAAATTGATTCTGTTGCGGTGGTAAATGGGGCAGCTTTGCCCAGTTCGGTAACGCCGTACCCTTTTTTAAATACCACATTGCCATCTTTTACAACAGCAATGGAAAGGCCGGGCGTTTTCCACAACTGTAACGCCTGTTGAATATAGGCATCAAAATAGGCGCTGTTGTTTAGCGGGGCTTTCTTTTGGGCAGTGGCATGTATGTAACAGGTTGTTGCCAGTAAAAAAGGCAGTAAGTATTTTCTCATGTGCAATTCAATTGTATTATGCAGTACAATTTAGTATAAAAAACTATACGGTTAAGCAGTTGCCGCAATAAGGCATTGTATATGTGTATGGCAGTTAATGTTTACGCCGCTTTTTAGTGTCATTACCAATTTTATCCCAGGCTTGTTTTGTAAGTATTGCCAACGTATTTTTCTCACAATCCCATATAGAAACATAGTTGGCCGATATAACAAAGTGGGTTTTCCATTTGGCAAATTTTTCATACAGCATCAGGGTGCATATATCAGTAGCCGTAATAAAGTTGCCGGTTTCGGGCAAATGGCTGTGTATGGTGGCCTCTACCTGCAAAGGCCCGTTATTGCCAAAATTTATGCTTATAAGGTTTTTATGCAATGATTTTTTAAAAAGCAGCTTGTTATCGCCATTAAACGCAAGCAGGTAGTCGTTACCAAAAAGTACAAGGCCATTCTCCTCAGGGGCGGTAAAAACATACACCTTCTTTTGGCCGCTGTCAACCAGGGGTACAAGGTTTAAACTGGTGTTGGCGTAGGTTTTAAACGTCGTATCCGTAGCAATTTCTGCCTGCGCAAGTTTCCTTAGAGTGTACAAAGTGTTTTCATAAGGTGTAAAACTTCTTTGCGTGCCATCAATACCAGCATTGGCTGTTTTATAACTGCTGTCGAAGGTGATGGTACCCAGCACCTGCGGAGCATCGGTGTTTGAATAAAATATGCACCTGGTGGAGTCTCCATCGGCGTAGGAGAAATAGCCGCCAATATTTGAGCGTTGATTTTTAAACTTCTCCAGGAAGATGTCTGTACCATACCAGGAGGCCATCTCCGACCGGTAAATCCGGCGGCCTTCTTTTGCAATGGAGTCGGCAATGGTTTCTGTACTGTCCTGCGCGTGGGCAAATAAGTGCAGCAGGGCAAGCAATGCAAAGGGTAATAACTTTTTCATATCATTATTTTAAGGGTTGGCAACAGGCATAAGTACAGCTAATGTAATAATTTAAGTGTTAACGGCAATGCATTGCCAAAAGCCGACAGAACGACAGCAAAACTTTTTTGGCAGGCAATTGGATGCCTGCTAAAAAAAGTGTGTATGGAAACAGTGCAGTTTGTTGATTTTATTAATAAGGACGCGGATATTTTAGACGCTTATTCAAAAACCATAACGGGGGTTGCAGCAAGGGTATCGCAATCGGTGGTGCATATCCAGGTTGATAAAAAAGTACAGGACCCCAGAACGCGCAAACCAACGGTATTGTCTGCATCCGGCTCAGGGTTTGTTATTTCGTCGGATGGTTATATTGTAACCAATCACCATGTAATTGATGACGCAGTAAAAATTACCGTGCTTTTCAGTAACGGCCAGCAGGTACAGGCCGATGTTAAAGGTGCCGATGCAAGCACCGATATTGCGGTGCTTAAAATTTACGCCAGCAACCTTAAAGCGCTAAGTTTTGCCAACTCCGATGCTTTGCAGGCAGGCCAGGTGGCCGTTGCCATTGGCAACCCGCTTGGGCTGCAGTATACCGTAACAGCCGGTGTGGTAAGTGCCCTGGGCAGAACGCTGCGTGCCAAAAACGGCAGGCTGATTGATGATGTTATACAAACCGATGCTGCACTTAACCCCGGCAACAGTGGTGGCCCGCTGGTTAATTCCGATGGGCATGTAATTGGCGTAAATACCGCCACCATACCCTCGGCACAAGGGCTTTGCTTTGCCGTATCAAGCAACCTTTCCTCATTCATTGCTGGTAAAATTATTATGGAGGGCCGGGTAAACCGGGCTTACTTGGGTATTGCGGGGCAGGTGGTAACACTTACGGAGCGTATTATTGCCGTTAACAAGCTGCAGAAAAAAACGGGCGTTTACATTTTTGAGAAGATTGCTGATGCCAATGTGTACAACAATGAACTTAGAACGGGCGATATTATTGTTGAGTTTAACGGAAGCCCGGTTGGCACCGTTGACGACCTGCATAAGTTGTTAAACCAGCAAACCATAGGGGTAAAAACGTTGATTGGTGTTTTACGCGGCGGGCATAAAACCACTGTTACCGTTATTGCAGGCAGTGCGGGTTAAAAGTTGTTTGCGCAGGTATAAGAAGCTGTCATGGCAAAAAAAACATACCCACGTTGATGCAAAATACGGGGCACATTAAAAAAGTATAAAAAAAGCAGGATGCTTCATTAAAACCAGCTTGTAATATGTGGTTAAACAGCGTTAACATTTATACCATTTTTAATTATTACTGCTTAATAATTAGCGTCTCTTTGTAATTAGCTTTTTTTAAAAAAAAGCTACTTTTATTTACACCCAGAAGCTCCTTTGTAAGCCGCCGAGTGATAACGAGTAAACAATGAAAAATCA
>CAZRDD010000438.1:0-4736 GCA_964598675.1 uncultured Parafilimonas sp. | reverse complement strand
GCCTTGCAAACCTGCAGGTTATTAAAGACAAAGTTAAGCGTAGCGAAATGTTTGGTAATGTAACACAGTTGCGTTCAATGTATTCTGGCCGTGCAACTTCTACCATGGAGTTCTCTCATTATAACCCCGCTCCCAACAATATTGCTGATGAAGTAATAGCAAAGAGCAAGGGTAAAGTAAAGATTGAAGACTAATTGTATTCAATTAAAGGAAAATTAAAAAACTCCTATATCATTAAGCCCCGTTCAGCAATGAGCGGGGCTTTTTTAATGTTGTATAAATAAGCATCGATTGTTACAAATAAACAGCGCAATTGCAACCTGGTTGTGTTAAAACATTACAGCCAAAACCAGCCATCATATTGATACAGTTATTTTTATATAAAATTGCTTTTTTAACAATTAGTAAAACCTGTATATGTATACATTTGCGGATTAATACAGTTGTACGATTATATAAATAGCAATACGTACACCCGTCCCGTAGTATTGCAGTAAAATATATCTCAAAAAATTGAAAAAAATCAGGACATACGCAACCCGCCTTGTATTGCTAATAATAGCCATACAGGTGCTTAATTTGAGTGTGTATGGTGGTGATTTTTACTCTGCCAGGTATGCAGCAATTCAAAACAACATAGGCGAGTATAACCACATTGATTCATTAATTGAGTATGTTTCTGAAATAATACTCGACCACAAAAATGCTTTTCCCGAAAATGGCGACCACAGCCGCCGCAGCAGTTCTTCCCATCAAATAAAGCACATCAGCATCAAGATGATAGAATGTAAGAAAACTGCCGACCTGCCCTTGTACACAGCTTCTGTTGATATGCCGGAATTATTAAACGAGGAATATGAAAACCTTATTCCATCCGAAATAAACCCACCCCCTCCCAAAGCATAATATTTGTTTCTTTTTTAATGTAATTACGCACGATGCTATTTTACCTTTGGTATAATATAATGTTGCCCTTTTACAAACCATTGTATTTTTTAACGATCAATTTTTTTTATGTGGATGAAGAAGTTCATTTTTGGCGCATTACTATTAGCCATTACAGGCAATATTAATGCACAACAAAACAACCCGCTGCCGGTGGCTGATTCACTAAGGCTAACGCTGGACAGTGCGGAAAATATGTTTCTGCGCAATAACTTTCAACTGCTTGCACAGCAGTATAACATAGATGTGCAGAAAGCACAGGTTATACAGGCTAAGTTATACCCCAACCCCAACATCAGCCTTTCAACAGCAATTTATAATCCCGATGCAAAAAAAATACTGCCGTTACCTTTTAGCACCAATGGCGAGGTGCAGGCAGGTATTTCTCAGCTAATATTGCTGGCTGGCAAACGTAACAAGCAGATTAAAATAGCACAGGCCAATGTAACACTCTCTGAATACCAGTTTTACGATTTGGTACGCACTTTAAAATACACATTGCGCAGCGACTTCTTCAATATCTATTACCTGCAACAATCAGCCAAAGTGTATAGCTCCGAAATTCAGGCACTGCAGCAAATAGTAGATGCTTTTGGCAAACAGGAAGGTAAAGGCTATATTTCAAAAAGAGAAGTAGTACGCATAAAAGCCCAGTTGTATAATTTTGAGTCTGAATACAATGATATCATCAACCAGATAAATGATGCAGAAAGCGAACTGAGGCTGGTGCTGCAGGAAAAATCGACCGTTTTTATACTGCCGCTGGCAGATGAAAATATGGCTAAAAATAATGACCCTCTTAAATATTCTCTTGCTACCCTTATTGATTCTGCATACCAGCGCCGTACCGATCTGCAGATAGCAAAAAAGAATACCGATATCAGCAAACTAAATTACGATTATCAAAAATCGCTGGCAGTGCCAGACCTTACGGCAAACCTCGGTTTCGATCAGCAGGGCAGTTATGTACACAATGCTACCATGGCTGGTGTGGCTATTGATTTGCCGTTTTTTAACAGGAACCAGGGTAATATAAAATCAGCAAAACGCATGATTGATGTTAGCCAGGCATCACAAAAAAGTGTAGAGGCTACTGTTGAGGAAAATGTTACCCGCGCTTTGCAAAAAGCAGTTGACCAGGATAAACTGTACAAAAGCATTGACCCTGCGTTTGCTGGCGATTTTGAACACCTAAAAAACGAAGTGCTTACAAACTACCAAAAGAGAAATATCAGCCTGCTTGATTTTCTTGACTTTTACGATTCGTACAAGCAAAACGCACTTCAGTTAAATACCATTCAATACAACAGGGTACAGGCCCTGGAAGACCTTAATTTTTATACAGGCACCAATTTCTTTAACTAAAAGATAAACATTATTTTATATGCAAAAAATAGCTGGTTTAACGCTGAAAACATTGATAGGCATAGGTATTACATCACTTTTGCTGGCTTCCTGCGGTGGTGATGAGAACAAGAAAGTGGCTGAAAGGGAAAAATATGTAATTCCAGATTCACTGTTGAAAACGCTTAAGATTGATACCGTGCAAAGCTGTCAATTGGTAAATGCTATTACGCTTACTGGTAAGGTTGCTTTTAATGATGACAAAGTATCAAAGCTGTTTCCGTTGGTAAGCGGCAACATCTCTAACATAAAAGTGATGCTTGGCGATTATGTGAATGCAGGCCAAACACTGGCCACCATACACAGTGGCGAAATGGCCGGTTACAGTAACGACCTTGTTAGTGCACAAACAAACCTGCAGGTGGCGAAGAAAAACCTTGACAAAACGCAGGATATGGCCAACAGCGGGCTGGCTTCACAGTCTGATGTAGTTTCAGCACAGGCTGCTTACACCCAGGCACAAAGCGAGCTTAACCGTATAAGCAGCGTTATTAAAATAAACGGTGGCGGCACAAAGGGTGACTATGAAGTAAAAGCCCCAATAAGCGGTTTTATTGTTGAGAAGAACGTTACCAACGATATGATTATACGTGCTGATAACAGCAACGATCTTTTCACCATATCCGACCTGAAAAATGTTTGGGTGCTTGCAAATGTGTACGAATCAAACATCAATAACATTCACATGGGGGATAATGTGGAAGTTACCACCCTCTCCTACCCTGGCCGTGTTTTTAACGGCAAAATTGATAAAATACTTAACGTGCTCGACCCCACCAATAAAGTAATGAGGGTTAGGATTGTGCTTAACAACAGCGATTATGCCCTTAAACCTGAGATGTTTACCAGCGTTACGGTAACCAACCCCGAAAACAGGCAATCGGTTTGCATTTCATCCAAAGCCTTAATATTCGATAACAGCCAATATTATGTACTTGTTTACAATGGCACCAACCAGGTACAAATAACACCTGTGCAGGTTATTAACACCATCGGCGACAGAACATACATACAGGCTGGAGTACAGGCAGGACAAAAAATAATTGCATCGCAGGCTTTGCTTATTTACGACCAGTTAAACAACTAACACAGGCTTCATTAAAAAATAAAAGATGATAAAACTACTGAGGGGTATCCTGGCTTTTTCCCTGAAAAATAAATATTTCATCATTTTCGCAACGCTTATTTTGCTTGTATCGGGCATTATTACGTTTAAAACAATGCCTATTGAGGCGTTTCCCGATGTAACAAATACTGAGGTTACACTTATTACACAGTGGCCTGGGCGCAGTGCAGAAGAGATTGAAAAATTTGTAACCATCCCCATTGAAATTGCGCTTAACCCCGTACAAAAAAAGGTAAGCCTCCGCTCCACCAGCATCTTTGGCTTATCGTACGTTAAGCTTGTTTTTGAGGATAATGTTACCAACGACCAGGCCCGCCTGCAGATAAATAACCTTTTACCCAATGCAGACCTGCCAGATGGCGTATCACCCAACATACAGCCACCCACAGGCCCTACCGGTGAAATATTCCGTTATTCTCTCCGCAGTAGTTTTCGCGATGTAAGAGAGCTTAAAACCATTCAGGATTGGGTGGTTGACAGGCAATTAAGGTCGGTACCAGGCGTTGCAGACGTTGTAAGCTTTGGCGGCATGACCAAAACCTACGAAATAAAAGCCGACCCAGGAAAATTAGCCAACTTAGGCATTACCGCCCTTGATGTATTTTCAGCAGTACAAAAAAGCAATATTAATATTGGTGGTGATGTAATTATACAAAACAACCAGGCGTATGTAGTAAGGGGCATTGGTATTTTAAATGATATTAATGAGATAAAAAATATTATTGTTGAAAACATTAATGGTGTACCTGTACTGGTTAAAGATGTAGCCGAAGTAGATATATCTAACCTGCCGCGCCTTGGCCTGGTAGGCAGGGCCGATGCCGTTGTTGATTCAGCAGGCCACAGAAAAATAACCTCAGAAGATGATATTGTTGAAGCTATTGTAGTAATGCGTAAGGGCGAAAACCCATCAAACGTTATTACTGGTTTAAAAAAGCGTATTGAAAAACTGAACAGTACAATTTTACCGGCAGATACTAAAATAGTGCCTTTTTACGACCGCGAAAACCTTATAAACTTTGCCACACACACTGTGTTGCATAACATGGTGGAGGGTATTTTACTGGTAACGCTTATTGTATCGCTGTTTATGTTTAACTGGCGTACCACGCTAATTGTATCTATCATCATACCATTGTCACTCCTCTTCTCGTTCATTTGTTTAAGGTTAATGGGTATGTCGGCCAACCTGCTGTCGCTGGGCGCGGTTGACTTTGGTAGTATCATAGATGGTGCCGTGGTAGTGGTGGCAGGCATATTT
>CAZRDD010000437.1:0-4740 GCA_964598675.1 uncultured Parafilimonas sp. | reverse complement strand
TTGAGCAGGCCGATGTACTGGTTATGGCGGTGCCTTCTGCTTATATAAGCGATGCGCTTAGCGGGCTTAACACCGATGCGTTTAAGGGCAAAAAAATAGTATCGGCCATAAAAGGCATATTACCGGGCAGCAACCTGTTACTGAATGAATACCTGCTGCAAAACTTTAACCTGCCGGTAGATGATTATTTTGCCGTACTGGGCCCCTGCCATGCGGAAGAGGTAGCCGCCGAAAAGCTGTCGTACCTCACCTTCTCCGGTGTAGACGAAGCTACCGCCACCCAAATTGCCGCGCATTTTAAAACAGACTATCTTAATACCGTGGTTAACCACGATATAATGGGGGTGCAGTATGCCGCTGTGCTTAAAAACATTTACGCGCTGGGGGCTGGCATAGCCCACGGCCTTGATTATGGCGACAACTTTTTAAGCGTGTACATTGCCAACTGCGCTGCCGAAATGCAATGCTTTTTACGCAAGGCCAGGCTTGACGATGGCAAGGAGGATATAAACTATTCGGCCTCGGCTTACCTGGGCGACCTGCTGGTTACCTGTTACAGCCTTTACAGCCGCAACCGCACCTTTGGCAATATGATTGGCAAGGGGTACTCGGTAAAATCGGCGCAGCTTGAACTTAATATGGTGGCAGAGGGGTATAACGCCAGCAAATGTGTACACATTAAAAGTGTTGAATTACAGGCGCCCTTGCCTATTGCAGATACCATTTATAACATTTTATGGCAGCATATACCCGCTGCAGAAGCCTTTAACAAAATAGAAAAGCTATTAGTATAAAAATGATTGTACCTTTATTACATGCCATTATCTATTGACATATATGGATATGTAATGCTTGCCGCCCTGGTGGTAATTGGCCTGGTTAACCTTGCCAAAAAGGTACTTTCTCACCATCACCCGTAAGCAATTAAAGCAGCATAGTTGGTAATGCAAGCCGCTTGTACTTTTATTGTACCTGCCTAATGCCAGTTTTACCTTAACCAACGTGCCGTACAGGCAATTTTTTTGTTTAGTATTGCCCCGTGCTTAGCATTACCAATGTACAGGCTTCCAAAGGTTCTATTCCTTTTTCCTCAGCCATCTTGGCCAGTTCTTCATTTTCGGCACCTGGGTTAAAAATAATGCGCTTAGGGTGCAGGGAGAAGATGTAGTCGTAATAGGGTTGCTGGTTTTGCGCATTCAGGTAAAGCGTAACCGTATCAACATCAATTAATGCAGGGTGTTCCTCAATAATTTCAGTATCTCCAATCTGCCCTTTTGTACGGCCTATGGCCACTACGGGGTGGTTGCGTTTTGTTAAACGGTCCACCGCAAGGTAACTGTACCGCGCTGGGTTGCTTGAGGCACCCAAAACAACCGTCTTCTTTTTTGTGCTTTCCATGGTACAAAATTAAAACTTCCACAGCTTGCGGGGATACACTTTAACATCAGAGCCTTGCGCAAGAAAAGCCGACACCGGCTGCTGTTGCAGGTAAGGATGAAAATCATCCCCATAAAGCGCCTTTGTATTACAGTAAAAATGGTGAGACAATACCTTGTGTATGTTCCACCGGGGGTGCGCCACCTCGTACTCAGAGGTGTTGCCGGATGCAAGCTTTGTATACCCCCAAAAATGTTCGGTAATAAACTCGGCTTCACTGTTTTCAGGCAACGGGGTGGTGCTTTTTTCTGCCGTTACCTGCAAATGGTTCCATTCGTTTTCATAATACCATTCATACCCAAGGCTAATATGGTTATCCTCCTCCAAAAAAGTGTTGCGCATGGGGTAGCAGGCATAATGCTCGCCGTAAATGGTATTGGCTATGGTGGTTATCAGCCGCCTTGGCACAATCTCCTTTACAAAAACCACTCCCCTTTTCCACACCCCGGCTTCTTTAAAACGTACATAAAACCGCAGGTTAAGTTCCTCAAAATTTCGGTAACCGGGCAGTGATATGCCCTTAACCCTTGTATTTAAAAACATAAAGCCCACAATACTTATGTAGCACGTGCCATTCCATATATCAATCTCCGTACCCTTTGGCAAATGCTTTTGCAGTGCCGCAGGTTCGGCAGCATAATTAAGCATCACAAGGTTTTTCCACGCACCGGTTAAAAAGGGTTTCATACTATTCAGCTTAAAAAGTTGTTTCCTAACAAAAAGGGTAATCATCACCCAATAATGCTGTTTAAAAGCTTAATAAATGATGGTGTATACCATTACCTGATGCACAACAAATTAAAGGTACTTATAGTTGTACACAACCTGTTTTAAGCAGCCCTAACGGTAACCAATATGCCTGTAAAGTTATTCAGTCGACGGCCTGGCTGGCGCTACTGCCTCTTTGATAAAGTAAACGATTACCCCTGCCGCTATAAAAACCAGGGCTGATAACATGAGTACGCCGCCTGTGGAATAAAACAACGCCAGCCACATAAATATGGCGGTAATAACCGGTATGGGGAATAAATACATTTTCCAGGGTAAAAAGCCCCTGCCCCTGCGTTTGCTAAGCAACAGCAGCCCTGCGGCCTGCGCTATAAACTGGGTTAAAATACGCATGGCAAGTATGGCATGTACCACATCGCTTATACTTCTAAAAACAATACTGAATATAAAGGCGATACCACCCAAAAAAAGCAGGGATACATAAGGGAAGTTTTTAGTGCGGTGCAGCTTTGCAAAAATTTTAAAGAAAGCACCATCAAGCGCGGCGGCGTAATGCACCCTGCTGTAACCCAGCGTAGCGCTAAACACCGATGCAAAAGCCACAAATAAAATAAGCACTGTAACTATTAAAGCCGCTTTACCGCCCTGTAGGGTTTGTACAAACTCGCTTACCACAAACTTGCTTTTTATAAGCACTGGGTAAGGCACCACCGATGCCACACTAATGTTCATTAACAGATACAGTACGGCAATACCCAGTATGGAGATAAACATACTTTTGGGTATGTTCTTTTTAGGGTTTACTATTTCGCCACCCAGGTGGCAAACATTATAATAGCCAAGGTAGCTATACACCGTTTTGGTACTGGCCAGCCCGAGCGCTGCGGCAAAAGCCCAGTTAAGGGTTAGCCCATCGTTAATATGTTTTACCGGTGCAGCAAAATTACCATGTACCATACCGCTGCCAATTACCCAGGCCATGGTGGCCAGTACACCCACCCAAAGCAGCACACTTATTTTGCCAATGGCTTCAATTTTACGGTACAGTAATACCACTATTAAAATAACCACCGTACCACATACCAGTTTACCCTGCCAGTAACTTAATGGCAGCAGGTAACTAAAATATTGGGAAAAGCCAATGGCGGCAGATGCAATTACCAGAGGGGCCTGTATCATGGTTTGCCATACGTATAAAAAACTCATCAGCCTGCCGCCTGTGGGGCCATACCCCTCCTTTAAAAAATTATAACTGCCGCCCGCCAGCGGAAAGGCCGCGCCAAGCTCGCTCCATACAGTGGCATCAATAATCGATAGCAGTGCCCCCGCCAGCCAGGCATATAAAAACCCTGGCCCACCCATTGTTTCAGCCACCGCGCTAAGCACTACAAATGGGCCAATGCCCACCATATCGGTCATATTAATGGCAGTTGCCTGCAACAAGCTTATTTTCCGGCTTAAAGTATGCTCACTCATGTGTAATTACACAATAATAACATTTCTTTGCTTATCAGTTTTATGAATAACGATAAACACATAGTACCCTGGGCAAAAGGGGCCAACATATACGAAGTAAATGTACGCCAGTACACTGCTGAAGGCACTTTTAACGCCTTTGCCACCCACCTGCCGCGCCTTAAGGACATGGGCGTGGAGATTATATGGCTTATGCCGGTTACACCCATAAGTGTACTAAAACGCCTGGGCGGTTTGGGCAGTTACTATGCCTGCAGCAGCTACACCGCCATTAACCCCGAATTTGGTACATTGGAAGATTTTAACCACCTGGTGCAGGCGGTGCATGGCCTGGGTATGAAAATTATTACCGTATGCGTCGCCAACAACACCGGTGCTGACCACCACTGGACAGCCGAACACCCCGACTGGTACATACGCGACAGCGCGGGTAATTTTGCTGAAATGCACGGATGGAAGGATGTAATACACCTGGATTATACCAAACCTGCCATGCGGGCCGAAATGATAAGCAGCATGCGCTTTTGGGTTGACCAGTGCGGTATTGATGGCTTTCGCTGCGATATGGCCCACCTGGTGCCGCTGGATTTTTGGGTGGATGCAAGGCGTGCCTGCGAAGCAGAAAGGCCATTATTCTGGCTTGCAGAATGTGATGAAATGGCCTACCATGCGGCTTTTGATGTGAGTTATGCCTGGGAGTGGATGCATGTTTCGGAAAAACTGGCAAGGCAAAATGCCACGATGGGCCAAGTCAAGGATGTGTTGTTTAAGTATGCCAAATACCCTCAAGGGGCGCAAAAACTATATTTTACCAGCAACCACGATGAAAACTCCTGGAACGGCACCGAGTATGAAAAATACCACGGGGCAGCCAGGGCGTTTGCGGTATTTACCTGCACCTGGCCGGGCATGCCGCTTGTTTACAGTGGCCAGGAATTACCAAACGTTAAACGCCTGAAATTTTTTGATAAAGACCAGATTGACTGGAAGGCGGATGTGGTGCTGCACAATTTTTACAAGACCCTGCTTGGCTTAAGAAGGTCGTATACGTGTTTGCAAAGCGGCATTGATGCCTCGGTGTTTATTTTACCCACCCAG
>CAZRDD010000436.1:0-4745 GCA_964598675.1 uncultured Parafilimonas sp. | reverse complement strand
GTACTGGTATAAAGTGTGCGGTAAGTTCAAGACCGCGGCTTGATGTACGGCCTACGTTAGTAGTTAACTGTGTAAAACCAGTGGTGTTTGAAATACTAACAGGCACTGTTTGGTTAGTTGTTTTTGTACTAAAGTAAGTTACATTGGTAATAATGCGGTCTTTAAAAAAGTTCAAATCAAAACCACCTTCGTAACCTTGTGTAATTTCTGGTTTCAAATTACTGTAAACCAGTGAGTTGCCAACTGTAAAACCAGCTAAGCTACCATAAGGGAACCCGTTGGTTTGATAAAAAATTGGTTTAAGATAATATGCACCAAAGTCGCTGGTGTTACCAAGGTTAACCTGGCCCACTTTTGACCAACCACCCCTTATTTTGAGGAAGCTGATAACTTTACTTTCTTTAATGAAATTAAAGGCATCGCTTGCTATAAAAGAGGCATCAACCGCAGGGTAGAAAAACTTATTGTTATTTGAGTTCAACCTTGAATCCCAGTCGTTCCTGCCTGTTGCATGTATAAATATGAAGTTATTGTAACCAAACTTAACATCACCATACACACCCATTTGCCTGCTCATGTAATCACTTTCACCTACTGAAGGCGTACCTACACCGTTGCTTACGTTGTATAGTCCGTCAACAACAAGGCCATTTGCAGCCATTGATACATATTTTGCCTGGTTCTGTGTCCACTGCATACCAGCTATTGCGTTAATGCTAAATTTACCTACTCTCCTAATGTATTGAGTAAGGAAATCGCTTAGCAAATTGGTTTGGTAGTTGCTACCCTCACCCACCGCAGCAGAAATGTCAGTTTTTGAACTCTGGTCTGTATTCTTAGCAAAATCGGTATATTTAAATGCACCGATAGTGTTTTTGTTGGAATAATTCCTTGTAGTGATGCCCTGACGAGCTATCAGGTCCCAGCCTGCAATCGGAGTATATTTAACCTCAATGTTACCAACAAGATAATCATTACGCTGTTTAGAACGGTAGTTATCTGCGCTAAAGTAAGGGTTTTGATACCATGGGTTATAAAAACCGTTAGGATTAGCAAATTTGTCGGTACGCCAGTTTTTGTATTTTGTAATATCTACGTTAGATGGCATATTAAGCAAGTTGCCATAAATACTGCCGGTTACAGACGAAATGTCGTACCTGTTTTGTGTATAACCAGTGCTGTAGGTTACCACAATATTGTTACCAATTTTACGTGTTCCATTTATACGCAAAGTAGTGCGGTTATAAGCATCGCCAGGTGTTGTACCTGTTACATTTGCATATTGGCCAGAAAGGTAAAATGTAGATTTATCGTCACCGTTAGAAATTGAGAAATCTGTTTGATTAGTAATACCTTTTTGCCAAAAATCCATGTGGCCAGGTTTATAATCGTAAGTAGTTGAATCCTGGGAACCGTCTTCAAGGGCTGGCCCTAAAGCTCTCTTAGAACCATCAAATGCCGGTCCGTAAGATTGGTTTTCAAGATAGTTAAAGTTAGGGTTACCGTTTGCATCAAGTCCATAGGCTGTACCGCCAGATCCAAACTTTGTTTGCAATTTGGGGCTGTATGCTACAGATTCTACAGTTGTAGTATTAGATATAGATACCTGAGTAACACCTTTTTTACCTTTTTTAGTGGTAACTATAACCGCGCCGTTTGATGCCTGGGAGCCATACAATGCAGCGGCACCAGCACCATTTAATATAACCATATCCTCAACGTCCTGTGGGTTAAGGTTACTTAACACTGAGTTAGGTACAATAACGTTATCTAATACTATAAGGGCCTGGTTGTTACCGGTTAAAGAACGCTGCCCCCTTAATATTAAACGGTAGCTGGGGTTTACACCGCTACCAGTACCGCTGATTTCAAAACCAGCCACTTTGCCTTGTAAGCCCGCAGCCGCACTTACAGCCCGGCCAGCGTTAAGCACTTCTGATTTAATAACGGTATTGGCTGTACCAATTTCCCTTCTTTTTGCTTTAATACCACCAGCAGTTGTTACCACAACTTCATCCAGCTTGGTAGCTGCATTGGTAAGCGTTACGGCAATAGTTGACTGGTTGCCAACTCTCACTTCGATAGCGTTGAAACCTACTGCGGAAACAATAAGCACATCGCCTGTTTTGGCACTAATGGTGAATTTACCATCTACATCTGCCGAAGTACCAGCTTTTGAATTTTTAAGTGTAATGGAGGCAAACCCGATTGGGGTGCCACTTTCTTCTGTAACCTTACCTGTTACGGTATGGCTTTGCGCAATGGCCATTGTAAAAAATAACAATAGCATTGCAGTTAAACTTACAATTTTTCTCATGTGACTATAGGTTTTTAAAAAAAATTTGCGTGTAAATATACCAGCTAAACGTTAAAAAGTTAAAAAAAATTAACGCACTGTTAAATTACCCTTAATAAATCAGACACATTCAACGTTTGCTTTGCTGCATTAATAAAAAAAAATTTATTACATATAATTTATTGTAATATTTACCATACTACAAAACAACCCCTTGTTATCACTCATTTAATTATAAAACAATGTATTAAATAAAATAATAACATAACCTGCAAGTCGCAATAATGCAAGATTTATTAAATTATCAATCATACACGCATTACCTTAAAAAAAATTAAATAGTTGGCCCATTTTATTAAACGATTTTCCAAATCTTTAAACGGCATAACTTAAATAATGTAAAAAGCTGCCGGTTTAATACTTTTGCACCATGCTTATATTAGATGGAAAAATAGCTGCGCAGGCAGTTAAAGACGATATAAAACAACAAGTTTTAAGCCTTACAGCCGCCGGTAACAAAAAACCACACCTTGCAGCCATACTGGTTGGCAGCAATGGTGCCAGCGAAACCTATGTAGCCAGTAAAGTAAAAAGCTGCCAAGAAATTGGCTTTGCATCAACCCTGGTAAGGTTTGATGCCGATATTGATGAAGCTATTTTGCTGGCCAAGATTGCCGAGCTTAACAATGATAATGATATTGACGGTATTTTAGTACAATTACCGCTGCCCAAACAAATTAATGAGCAAAAAGTAATTGAAGCTATTGCACCTGCCAAAGATGTTGATGGCTTCCATCCCGTAAACATCGGAAAACTGGTACAGGGGTTGCAAACCTTTATACCTGCCACCCCTTATGGAATTATGCTTATGCTTGAGCATTTTAACATTGAAACCAAGGGCAAACACGCCGTTGTTGTAGGCAGAAGCAATATAGTGGGCAGGCCTATGAGTATTTTATTAAGCAGCAATAACCCTTACGGAAACTGCACCGTAACCATTTGCCACAGCCACACCAAAAATCTTTCAGAAATTTGCCTGCAGGCTGATATATTGGTTGCAGCCCTTGGCAAGCCCGAATTTGTAAAGGCCAATATGGTCAAAGAAGGCGCGGTGGTAATTGACGTAGGTATTACAAGAATAGAAGATGCCACTGCTAAAAAGGGTTACCGTATTAAAGGCGATGTGGCTTATGCCGAGGTTGCCGAAAAAGCTTCGGCCATAACACCGGTACCTGGTGGCGTAGGCCTTATGACCATTGCCGGGTTACTTAAAAACACTTTGCAGGCGTACCAGGCCAGGCAAAACAAAGCAACCCTGTAAATAAGGTTGTACAAACTTCATTATAAAACAAGGCAATGGGTTTTTACCCATTGTATGTACATTTATTATAACCGGTAAAATGTTGGCTTGATGAAAAATAACCCGTTTACAACGGCCCTGCCTGTTATGGAAAGCTTTTACACCTTACAGGGCGAAGGTTTTCACCAGGGCCGGGCTGCCTACTTTATACGCCTTGCCGGATGCGATGTAGGTTGCTTTTGGTGCGATGTTAAAGATAGCTGGGATGCAGAGGCCCACCCCATTGTTACTGTTACCACTTTGCTGGAAGCGGTAAAACAAACCCCTGCTGAAATTGTGGTGATAACGGGCGGCGAACCGCTCATGCACAACCTTGGCTACCTTACCAGCACTTTTCAGGCGGCTGGCCTTAAAACTCATATTGAAACATCCGGCTCTTCGCCCCTGAGCGGTACCTGGAACTGGATTTGCCTTTCTCCAAAAAAGTTTAAAGCCCCCTTACCGGAAGCCTTACCCGCCGCAGATGAGCTAAAAATTATTATATACAACAAAACAGATTTTGCCTGGGCCGAGAGTTATGCTGCCCAGGTGGCACCCGCATGCAGGTTATACCTTCAGCCAGAATGGAGCAAGGCTGCTGAAGTTACCCCCCTTATTATTGATTATATAAAAGCAAACCCCAAATGGGAACTTAGCCTGCAGGTACACAAATACTTAAATATACCATAACGGTGCAACGCAATTCATCACATCTTCCCAAAAGCACTTCACCACCAAGTGCATTTGGGTCATTAAATACCTGGAGAAAAGCCCTGTAAACAGGTTTTTTAAAATGTGTTTGTTTTACACAAATGTTTCTAATACTTTAGTGCAGCAAAAACCTGCTGTATGCAAATAAAACGATTGTTACTGCTGGGCATCATTGCCCTGTATCTTACTTCCTGCAACAACAATGCTGGAAAAAACACCTCTGCCGAATCCATTGTAAGCGATACCGCGACTGTTGACGGGCACCCTGCCTGGATTATGCAGGGCAATATCTACGAAGTAAATGTGCGCCAATACACCCCCGAAGGCACTTTTAATGCATTTGCCCAAAACCTGCAGCGGCTAAAAGATATGGGAGTGCAAACCCTGTGGTTTATGCCC
>CAZRDD010000435.1:0-4756 GCA_964598675.1 uncultured Parafilimonas sp. | reverse complement strand
ATTATTGCGTAGCGGCCAGCAGGCATTTGTGGCTAAAAATATATACCCATCCATTACCGAGAATGCGGTGGAGGATGAAGAAAAAGGCATGTACTGGAAGGATAGCCGCTGGGGATACTACTGGTACCAAAGCCCACTGGAGCAGCAGGCATTGCTGATTGAACTGGCAGAAACGATGGCCACAGCCAATACCCCAGGTGCGCAAAAACAGGCAGATGATATGAAAACCTGGCTGATTAACCAGAAACAAACCACCAACTGGAAAACCACCAAAGCCACCGCCGATGCCTGTTATGCGCTGTTGCTTAGCAACAGCGCCACGCTGGATGCCAGCCGTACCGTAACCATACAATTGGGCACACGCACTGTTAGCAGCAATGGCCTTTCTGCCGAGGCAGGCACGGGCTATTTTAAGCAGGTAATTGACGGCAAAAAGGCCGAACCATCCATGGGTAACATTACTGTTGGCGTACATACGGCGGGCGCGGTTAAAAATGCCAGCCCATCGTGGGGGGCAGTGTACTGGCAATACCTGGAGGATATGGATAAGATTACCGCAGCCGCCACCCCGCTTGCACTGCACAAGCAATTGTTTGCTGAACATACCACTGCGGCAGGCAGGGTGCTTACACCCGTAACCGATGACAGCGTGCTGCATGTGGGCGATAAAGTAATAGTACGCATTGAATTGAAAAGTGACCGCGACATGGAATACCTGCACTTAAAAGATATGCGCGCCGCCAGCATGGAACCCGTAAATGTATTAAGCGGTTACCAGTGGCAGGATGGGCTGGGTTATTACCAGTCAACCAAAGATGCCACTACCGATTTTTTCATCAGCTACCTGTCTAAAGGCAGTTATGTGTTTGAGTACCCCGTGTACATAACACATACCGGTACTTTTTCCGCAGGCATCGCCACCATACAATGTATGTACGCCCCGGAGTTTACCAGCCATTCAGAAGGGCTGAAAGTAGTGGTGGAGTAGCGGAGAAGGCGGAAGGTTTAAGATGGAAGGCGTAGGGTGTTAAAGGCATCAGGAAAAGGTGGAAGGCAGATGGTGGAAGGTGTAAGGAAAAAGGTGAAGGGCGAAAGGCAGATGGTGGAAGGTGTAAGGTTTCAAAAACATCAGAAAAAGAGCGGAAAGTGCAAGGCAGAAGAGAACATGACTAAAACTGAGTACAAAAAAAGGGGGTGAAAAGAGCAGGCCGTAAGCTTGCTCTTTTCACCCCTGCTATTTGATGTATGATTGCAAAAAATCATACATCAAACATCCAAAATCACACATCAGCTATTATTCATAAATGCTGGCCGCTGCTTTTTCGGCAATAAATTTAGGGGCTAACCAGGCAAGGGCAGCGCCTAATTTGTTTACAAAGCCTGTAACCACTTCGGTTTTGCCAGCATACATGGCATTAACCGCTTGTTGTGCAACCGCCTCCGGGGTCATATTTAGTTTTTCTGCAGCTTTTTTGCCCTTTTCGCCCACATTGGCCCTTGCAGGAAAATCGGTATCTGTAGCGCCGGGCGATATACAGGTAACTGATACATTGGTTTTACTAAGCTCGTAATGCAGCCCCCGGCTAAAGCTTAATACAAACGATTTACTGGCAGCGTAAGCACTTAAATAAGGCACTGCCTGGTATGCCGCCGAGCTGGCAATGTTTAAAATATACCCTTTAGGCTGCTGCTTTATTTGCGGCAAAAACAAAGACGTTAACTGCACAAGGGCCATAATATTTACCTGCAGCATATCTGCATGCTGTTGAGCGGTATAGGTATCAAAAAGGCCACTTAAACCATAGCCCGCATTGTTTACAAGGGTGTGTACGGTGTAGTTGTGTTGCGTACACCAGTTAAAAACATGCACCGGTGCAGACGGGTGCGATAAGTCTGCCGCAAAATAATCCGCCTCAATACCATAATCTGCTTTAAGCGCCTGGCATTGCTGTCTTAACAATTCCCCGCTGCGTGCCACCAGCAGCACATTGGTTTTACGTTTAGCTAATTCCGTTACAATACTTTTACCTATGCCTTTACTGGCCCCTGTAATAAGTGCGTATGTTGCCATAAATAGTGTGTTATTTACCTGTTGCCCGCTTTTTATACAAGCCAGCATACGCCAAATATAGGGGAATATTTTATTGGGGAGGGCTGATTGCTCACTGCTTAACGGCTTTCCTGCCATGGCCCGCAGGCTTTCCCTCTATGGACCATCGCCTATGGCGCATGTACTTCTTCCAATGAGCTATGGGCTATTAGCATTTCTCCTATGGACTATGAGCCATCGACCATAGACTCCCCTCCCCCCTACTTCGATGGGTCATTCAATACACCGGTAAACAGTATTGCCCCGGTTTGCTTTTCCGCAATAATAAACACAAACGGGTGGTCGAGATAATAGTAGTTGCCAAGATCAATGGCGGTAACACCCACACCTATCGATGTTGCCGCAGCAGCGGTAGTACCCTCTTCATCCACTTTTATATAGGTTTTATGCAATGCTTTTGTTATGGCAACCGTGGTGTTATACATTTTAGAAAAATCGGCGCCGTCGCCCAGTGCTATCCCCATGCCCAGGGCCCTTAATTCGGGAGTAAAATCGTCAATGTTGTAGGCAAACTCCCACTTAGGCATCGCCAGCGTTACATTTGTTTTGTGCATACCTGCAATTAACGTTTTCAATCCAGATGCATCAAGGCTTGCTGCAAACATGTTAATATTTGTAGAAGGTGTTTGTAATAAATCTGGCGCATCGGCAATGTACATACTGTAACTGCCGCCACCACCATAAGGCAGTTCAATCAAACGCAACTGGTTACTGTAGTAGATATTGGTATTAAATTGCTGCTTCATAAAAGGCACAGTAACCGTACCGCCCCCCTGCAGGTTAAAAGTGCTGTTGTAAGTATCCTGCGCCTTAAAAGTATTTTGCCAGGCTCCTTTAAAATAAACAGCATTAATAAGGTACATCAGGTCATCAGGGGTAATCTGGCTTATAATAGTGGGTATTTTTCCCTGTGTATTATCCGATACCCATTTGTTTATTACATCAACCGAAGCAGGGTTGTTAAAGTCCAGTCCTTTTACCGAGGCATTAAAATAATTGCTGTTAATATCTAAAAAGCTTTGAAGAGGCTGTATGTTGCCCTGCCTGTACCAAATGGAGTTGGCAATGCTAAGTTTTACAAGGTTATCCTCGCCGGGCAGTTGCTCAATAAGCGCTTTGCAAACCGCGTTAAGGTTGGCAATATCAATACCCTGCAACTGCAATGCCGCCGCCATCGAATCTTTGGTGGCATTATCAGCACCATTGTATACCATGCTTAAAGCCATGTATATACTTAGCGGAGAAATAAGTTTGTTGGTGGTTAACGATGCATCGTTTTTGAGGGCGGCTTTAAAAAAATTAAAAGCAAACCGGTTACTGGCTTCTACCACAACACTTCCATTGGATGGCAGCGTAATGGGTTTGGTTATATCAGCAGGCATTACTGAAGCCGATTTTTTACAGGCAGGCATTGCAAAAGCAATAGTTGTTAAAGCTAATATAGCAGGCAATAATTTTTTCATAAACGGAAATTTTGTATTTGGTAACGTTATTAAGTGACCCAACATCACCCCCCTTTGTTGCAGGCTACTAAAAATAAGTTTAGTAATGGGCGGCACCCCCGCGTGGCTAAAAAACATTAATTTTAAACAGTCGTATACAGGCAAGCCCTGTAATAACTGCTAACGTAATTTTTTACCGTTGTTATATGCAGCAATGCACAACAGCCAATTTAATTAAGCTATGAGGAGTATTATTTTAGGCATTGTACTATTAAGCTTTAGCACCACAGTAATGGCTCAAACCATTGTTAACCGCGACCCCGAAATTGAGCAGATGCTGAAGGAGGTATCGGCAGACTCGCTGCATGCTACCATAAACAAACTGGTAAGCTTTGGTACGCGCAGTACCATAAGCACCAACAAAAGCAATACCAGGGGTATTGGTGCCTCCCGCCAATGGGTTTTGGGAGAGTTTAACAGGTTTGCGGCACAAAGCGGTGGCAGGCTAACGGCATATATTGATACATTTACCCTTCAACCAGACGGCAAACGCGTAGACAGCGTTCTTTTTATGGGCAATGTAGTAGCCACCCTAAAAGGCACCAACCCTGATGATAACAGGGTATTTTTAATTAGCGGACATTTAGACAGCAGACGCAGCAATGTAATGGACCGTGTGGGCGATGCACCAGGCGCTAACGATGATGGCAGCGGCAGCGCAGCCGTTATTGAATGTGCCAGGGTAATGAGCAAACATAGCTTTGGGGCCACCATTATATTTATTACCGTTAGCGGCGAGGAACAAGGCCTGCTTGGTGCCTACCACATGGCCGAAAAATGCAAAAAAGAAAACATAAACCTTGAGGCCGTGCTGAATAATGACATTATGGGCAGCAACAACAGCAGCGGCACCAATATAATAAACAATACCCAGATAAGGGTGTTCAGCGAAGGCCTGCCTTATTACGAACTAGATAAAAACGCCAAAACCATACGCCAGTTAGGGCTGGAAAATGATGGAAAAGCCAGGCAACTGGCCCGATATGTTAAGGAAACCGGCGAACGTTATGTTGATAACCTGCAGGTGGTGATGGTGTACCGTAACGACCGCTTTTTGCGTGGCGGCGACCATACCCCATACGTGGAAAACGGCATTACCGCAGTGCGTATTACCGAAATGAATGAAAACTATAACCACCAGCAC
>CAZRDD010000434.1:0-4776 GCA_964598675.1 uncultured Parafilimonas sp. | reverse complement strand
AGTGAGGCAAATGCCAACCTGAAAGGTATATAGTCAGCCGATGTGTAAGCAGGCGCATTCATTATGCCGGTGATGTAATTTGTTGCCACCTGGCGCTCTACGGTGTTAATGGTGTTGCCTTTAAATACGGGCGCCTGCAAAGCCTGGGGCTGATACGGCAAGGAGGGGATTGCTGCAAAAGCGGCACTCACTTTTGCTGTAATATCGGCTTTGCTTATGTTGCCCACCACTACTATAAACATCCTGTTTTTGTTAAGCAGGGTTTTGTAGTAATAGTCTTTTGCATCAGTGGCTTTTATATTGCCCAAGCTTTCTTCGGTGCCTGTTGGGTTAATGGCATACGGCGTGCCTTCAAAGGCATTTTGCATGGCCATGTCGCTAAGCTTGGAGTCGGGGTTGCCTTCAGACTGTTTTACGCCAGCCAGCACTTTCTGTTTCAGCTTGTTAAATTCACCTTCTTCAAAAACTGGGTTTGTAACCGCTTGTGCCAGCAGGTCCCAGCCCTGGTTAAAATACTGGCTTATGCAGTTAAGGCCAATCAATGCATTATCCCTGCCTGCGCTGCCAAAAACACTTATACCATATTCATCGGCTTTGTCTTTAAATACGTCTTTATCGTATTTAGTGGTGCCGCATTCAGTAACGCCGGATATGGTAAGGTTTTCAATACCAGCCTTATCGGCGGTATAATTGTTTACCCCACCCCTGAAGTATACGCTTACGTTGATAATTTGTTTTTGAGTGGGCTTGTATATTACGGTAATGCCGCTAACGGTAAAAGCGGTTGTTGCGGACTGTGCTGATGCAAATACTGCCACAGCACAAAATAATATGATGGATAGTGTTATTTTTTTCATGTTTTTACCTGTTAAGTTTAGTCTGCTTTAAAAAATTCTTCTGGTTTAACCTTTGCAACCATGCCTTTGTTAATGAGTAAGCCTGCTGTGTATGCTTTACCCTTTATGTACTTGCGTGCGTAGTTTTGCAGGTCTTCGCGGGTTAGCTTTTTAATGTTTTCAAGATAATTGGCATAGTAGTCAAGCGTGGCAGAACACCACCAGAACGAAACCGTATGCACGTAGCTGGAGGTAGCTTCCTGCTCCCTTGTCCTGTCAATTTCCAGTTGCCTTTTTGCGGTAGCTATCTGTTCATCGGTAAAATAATCTGCTGCGTCAAACTGGGCTATTTGCTGCTTAACTGCGTCCAGGCATTCCTTAACTTTTGCAGGGTTGGGTACGGCAATTAATTGAATAGGGCCTGTAAACTTTGCTGTTTGGTAGTTTAGGCTAACCTGCAGGGCCAGGCCAGCATCAACCAGCGCTTTATTGAATTTAGAAGCATTTTGACCAATAATGGTCGAAAAAAGGTCGGCGGCATATGTGGCTGCCACATCGTTCCTGGTATCAGGGCCATGCCAGTTAAAAGCAATTACCGGTACAGGGGCTATTTTAGATTCAACAATAAAGTAATCTGTTTTTGCAAGCGGCGTAAATTCCGGTATCGGCCATTTTTTAAAAGGGTCAAAGCCAGAAGGTTGCCAGCTGCCTAAAATTTGCTCAACCTGTTTAAAAACATCCTCATGCTTAACATCGCCTGCGACGGTAAGCAGGGAGTTGTTGGGCCAGTAATATTTGTTTTTGATGGTTTCCATTTTAGCTGGCGTGGCCGAGCGGATAATGTCATGGTCGCCAATTACATTTTTGCGGCTGTAAAGGTTGCCCCATAAATGGTGGTTGATGGAATCAGACAAGGCGAAGAAGAAATTTGACTCCTGGCGCTGAAACTCGCCATCTACCACAATATTCTCTTTTTTCATTTCGGTGGAATCGAACTTAGGGTAGCGTATAGCCGAGTTCATAAACTGCAAACCAGCGGTAAGGTTAAATTTAGGCAGTGTAAAGTAGTAGTTAACACGTTCCTGGGAAGTGGTGCCATTAAACACAATGCCTAATTCCTTCACCCTGTCTAAAAAAGCTTCCTGGTTGGGGTAATCCCTGTTGGCTTTAAAAAACATGTGCTCGTATAAATGGCTTAAGCCGTTATACTCCGGGCTTTCGGTATACGACCCGTTTTTGGCGGCAATCTCAATAGTGGCCAAAGGCACTGTATTATCTTCAATAACCAGTATCTCAAGCCCATTGGCTAATTTTTTTGAAAAGAAGTTTTGTGGTAGGCTTTTTTGGGCATTTGCCTGCATTAGTAAAAGGCAGGCAGCCACAACGGCTGCAACTTTTTTAATCATGTGTAGTAATGTTTTAAGGGTTTCAAAGTACAATAATTTTTTTTAACTGCCTGTTGATGTTGGTACGTACAAAGCATTAAAAATGATAAGTGGCTGAAAATGTTAACAGTTCTTAAAAAAAATCCGCGAGACAGCTGTTATTGCCCGTGTTTAACCGGGTTTATCGGCACATAAGTCATTTTCATCCATTATTAACATTTCTTCAGAAACTAAAAAATCAAGGTTGTCGTTTTAAAATCCAGCGCGCTGCATCCCGTACAAACTTTTAAAAAATTAAAATCAATTTTTAATTAAAATCATTCTTCATTCAAATTAGTCATTATGAGATCGTTATATAAGCAAGTCTTCGTGCTTTTATGTGTAGTGCTTGGCCTGGCCACTGTAGGTTGCAATAAAGGCGTGTCTACAGCGGCATCAGGCACCATATCATCAGGTACAGTTACAGCAACTGCTACATCATCCACTATTACGGTAGCCGCCTCGCTAACATCAACGTCAACATCGGGTTCAAGTGCCTCTGGCACATCCGATTCATTACTTATTATACAGCCATGCGGCAGCGGCAGGCACAGAACGGTGGTAGACTCGGCAAGCCTGCCCACGTTAATTACAACCTACCTTACCACCAATTATGCCGGTTATACGTTTGGTAAAGCATTTTCTATAAAAGATACCTCTGGCACGGTAACAGGGTACGCCGTGGTTATATTTTACAACAACAAGCCTGTAGGTTTGTTGTTTGATGCAACAGGAAATTTTGTAAAGGTGCTTGAGCAAAGAGAGCCAGGCGACCTTGATGGTGGTGGCTGGCACCACGGTGGCAGGTTTGGCGACAGGGATGGAAAACAAAAAGATACGCTGGCACTTACCAGCCTGCCTACAGCCATTACCACCTATATTGCCACCACTTACCCCGGCGATACATTGGTAAAGGCGTTTATTAATATTGACAGCAGCTACCTGGTTATAACAAAAGATAATGGACTGTATGCCAACCTGTTTACTTCCTCAGGCAGTTTTGTTGAGAGGGTTGCGTTGCCTGCACATGGCGAAAAGCCAGTGGCTGTTGCACAAAGTGCCTTGCCCACAGCCATACTTACCTACTTAACCACTACTTACCCTAACTATGTTTTTGATAAGGCTTTTGCATTATCAGCCAACGGTGCTTTAAAAGGGTATGTTGTAATTATAGATGCTAACAGTACAAAATATGCCGTTGCATTTGATTCGCTGGGCGTGTTTGTGGCAGCAAAAACCATCTTTTAGCATTTTGTATATAGGTTGATTTTTCTTCATATATAGTAGTTTTTAATGGTAAACAGGCGCGGTTTTAACCGGGCCTGTTATTTTTTTAACATTTTATCTATACATAGCCGTGTCTAACCGACACAATAGCCTGCTTATCGGGAAAAAAAATATTCCTTTGTTGTATGTACCGTTTAAAAGCGCCGGTTTTACTCCATATTTCAGCGTGGCTTATTTTTTTAATGCTGCCTTTTATTTTGATGCATAACCTTGAAGGGGCACAGAAAATTGCCGCAATAACCGCTTCGGTGGGCTATTGGGTATCGTATGGCCTGTACATTTTTCTTTTTTATTTTAACGCCTATTTCCTGATACCCAAGCTATACCTGCAAAAAAAATACCTGCTGTATGCAGGTGTAATTTTGGCGTTGCTTGTTGTTATTTATTTTTTAAAGCATTGGACTGACTACCCTTATTTCTCTCCTGGTAACCCCGGCATGCCCGGTGGCAACGAGCTTTCCAAAATGCCTTTTATGGATAGCTTGCACCCCGTACCACATAGTATGATACCCCAGCAGTTTGGTAACGGCGCGGGCAGGCCACCGATGCCTAAAAGGCCCGTGGACCTGTTTACTATATTTTTATTAAGCACAATATGGGCGCTTAGTACTGCTATGCGTATTATACAGGAGTGGCGCGAAACTGAAAAACGGGCCATAAAAGCCGAGGCTGATAAAGCCAATGCCGAACTTTCTTTTCTTAAAGCGCAGATTAACCCGCACTTTTTGTTTAATACCCTCAACAATATTTATTCCCTTGCAGTAAAACAAAACGAGCATACGGCAGCCAGTATTATGAAGCTGTCTAACATAATGAGGTATGTAACAGACGATGTTAACCAGGATTTTGTATCGCTGCAAAGCGAAGTAGAGTGCATTACCGATTACATTGACCTGCAACGCCTGCGGCTGAATAAAAAAGTGTTTATTGATTTTTTAGTAAAGGGCAATACGGATGGCAAACGCATACCCCCGCTTGTGTTAATGACGTTTATTGAAAACGTGTTTAAATATGGCATCAGCAGCCACGAAGAATCAGCCATAACCATCCATATTTTTTCTGAAGAAAAAAGCATAACTTTCTTCTGTCAAAACAAAGTGTTTTCAACACTGCGCAGGGTTGAAAGAACTGGCATAGGTATAGCAAATACAAAGCAGCGGCTTGAGCACCTTTACCCCAACAGGCATTTGCTTAATATTACTTCGGTGGATGGTTTATATACTGTGCAG
>CAZRDD010000433.1:0-4780 GCA_964598675.1 uncultured Parafilimonas sp. | reverse complement strand
ACCAGGCTTGTAGAAAAACTAAGGCTGAAGGGGTTGGTTACCCGCCAAACCTGCGAGGACAACCGCCGACGGGTAGACATTAAAATTACCGAAAAAGGGGTAAACCTGCTTGGTGAAATTGAATGCAAATTATCGCAATACCAGTGGGATTTTGAATCGAAATTAACCTTGGAAGAATTTGAGCAACTGGCTGATTTGCTTGATAAATTGAGAAGGTAAATTTTTTTAGTACAATAACTGTATATACAATTGTTGTATGGAATGTAATTTTTTAATTAAAAAGCCGTATACTTAGAGTTTTTGTAATTTTTTTTAGTATAATTAATGTATATACAATAGTTGTACGGACTGTTAAGAGGGGATATTTATATTAAACCAGATAAATGAGGCGTTATGAGAACAGTTTTACTCTCCGTTATTTTTTTAACCATTTTATTAACCAGCATACAACCTGTAAAGGCACAGCAGCAGGAAAATACCAGGCTCTTTAGGTTGTACGAAGACAATGATTTTTTAAACTGGCGCGGCGCAGGCACCGATGATGCCTACACCAACGGCACCCGCCTGGATGTTTTTTACACCAAAAACCACCCCAGCCGTTTTATTGTAGACCGTAACATGCCCACCGCAGGCGACAGTGCCATTAACGTATTTGGGTGGGGGATAATGCAGGTAATGTTTACCCCGCAGGATATTACTCAAACCGCCTGGCAACCCAACGATTACCCTTATGCTGGCGGCCTTTTTGCCACGCACACCCTTTACTCATACAACCCCCGCAAAAAATACAGCTACCAAACGGAGTTGCTGCTGGGCGTAATGGGGCCAGCATCGCTGGCAAAACAGGCGCAAATTTTTATGCACCGCCTTATACACTACAAACGGCCCATGGGCTGGGATAACCAGTTGGGTAACGACCCTTTGATAAACATTGGTTTTACTGCCGAAAAACAATTGGCCGGTTACCGCCATGCGGTGGAAGTAATAGGCGGTGCCCAGGTGAATTATGGTACACTTATGAACGGTATATCGGTATACCCGTTAATACGGTTTGGCAAAATGCAGCCTTACTTTAATGGTTACCTAAGCCAGTTTGGTACAGCAAAGCAAAGCGGCAGCAAACGGGGCCACCGTTTTCAGGCCTACTTTATTATTAAGCCAGAGGCCCAGTTGATATTTACCAATGCCCTGCTGGAAGGGGGGATGTTCTCCTCCAACACGCACGAGGTAAATGGTAAATCAGTAACCAATAAACCAGCAAACGATCTTCAGCAGGTTGTTTTCTCTTTAAATTTTGGCGCAGTGGTTTCGGCAGGGCGGTTTAGTATTTCGTTCATCCAAAACAGTTCCACCGCTCAAATGAAAGGCAGTTACAGCCACGAGGTAGGCAACCTTTCTATGTATTACAGCTGGTAAACCTGTAACAAGGCTTTCATCCAACAAACTAAAACACCATGATAAAAAAATTACTCTTTATTGTTTTAAGTGTGGCATTTTTAAATAGTGTTCAGGGACAAAACAACTGGGTGCTTAAAACAGAAAAAGATGGCATAAAGGTGTACACACGCAATATGCCCGATTCAAAAATAAAAGCCATCAAGGTGGAAAGTGTTTTGCACACCAGCTTATCGCAATTGGCCGTAGCTATACTTGATATGAATACCGCCAAACAGTGGGTGTACAATACTAAAAGTTGTGTGCTGCTTAAACAGGTAAACCCTTCGGAGCTTTACTATTATTCGGAGGTGAATGTGCCCTGGCCGGTAAGCAACCGCGACTTTATTGCACACCTTAAACTTACGCAGGACCCTGTAACAAAAATAATGACTGTAGATGCTGAGAATGTGCCTGGTTATGTGCCCGCCAAACCCAATGTGGTTAGGATTATGCAGAGTATAGGTAAATGGGTGGCGGCACCTGCCGGGGTTAACCAGGTAAAAATTGAGTATACCCTTTTTGCCGACCCCGGTGGCAGCGTACCATCGTGGCTGATAAACATGTTTATAACCAAAGGGCCATTGGAAAGCTTTAAAAAATTGAAGGAGTTATTGGCTGCTCAACCAGTTAATAATAGCCAGCTTGCTTTTGTAAAAGATTAAAAGTTTGTGTTGAAAATTAAGAATAGGATGTAGCTGAGAAGAAGCATTAAAAGACGTGATGTAAGGAAGGTGTTGTTTTAGGTTGTGGTGACCGGGCACGGGTGTACCTGCGGCTGTTTAAGCTGCGGTATGCCCTTTGCTTTTAGTGGAATAGTAACCAGCACTTTTGCATAAAACCAGGGCCTTGCAGCCTGCAGTAGTTATATTTGTACGGCGCGTATTTATTTGCCTTTTAAAGTAACGCATGATAAAACAAATTTTAACGGCTGTTGCATGTATTGCGGCCCCGCTGTTGGTTATTGCCCAGACCCCTCAACCTGCTGAAAAGCCTTTGCTGTCGTATCAGCTGGGTTGGGATGGTGCATCACCCTTGTTACAGGTAACCCTTGAGTATACCCCCTCCACCAGCGACAGCACCGTGTTTATTTATGGCGAGCCCAATTTTGGCGGCCAGAACGAAATATTTAAAGTAGTACAAAACATACAATCTGCCGATAGTGTAAAGCTTACCCCCGGCCAGCGTAAAATAACGGTGTACCATACCAGTGCCGGGCTTAAAAAAATTAGCTATACCATTAACGGGCAGTTGGTGGGCAACCCAAAACGTGCCACGGTTGATGAGCTTTTTCGCCCGCTTATAACCCCCGATGTGCTTTACCTTGTGCCGTTGTTTTTTATGCTTAACCCAGTGGGGCATACAGCCACAAGCGCCACAGTGCAATGGGTTAATTATCCGCCCGGTGTGCCTTATTTTATTTCAACAGGCGCAGGTGCAAGCCCGGCCACCAAACAAACCATAGCGTTAGATAAACAGCAGGATGAAGTAATTTTTATGGGCAAAGCCCTGGTAATAAATACCACAAAAGTGCATGGCATACCCTACTATGCCATTACCTCAAAAAAAGATACCATTAACAACATCACCGCACAGCTTCAGCCATTTTTTAAAAGTTATTTTACAGGCCTGCGCAATTTTTGGCAAGATGATAATGCCCCTTATTATTACATAAGTGTATTGCCGCTGCTTTCTATTGATAAACCCTGGGCCACCGGCTTTAGCCAAAGCCACGGTTTTATAATGAGGTACTCCGGTAAGTTTGGCGATGAAAAAAAACGGGTACTGGCGCACGAAACCAGCCACAGTTGGATAGGCAACAGCATGCAGATAGGCAACGATGAATTTGATAACCAGTGGTTTGGCGAGGGTTTTAACGATTATGTTATGCTGGTAAACCTTGTAAAAGCGGGCATACAAAACAAGGCAGCTTTTCTTGATTACGTTAATAAAGATAACCTGCTGGCCCACTACAGCAGCAATGTAAAAAATGCGCCTAACGATTCCATAGCCGCTAAGTTTTGGGTAGATAAAAATTACCAGACATTACCTTACAAACGAGGGTTTATTTACGCTTTTTATTTTGATAACCAGGTACGCCTGGCATCGGGCGGCAGGTTTACCATCAGGAATTTTTTGCTGGATTTATACAAGCGAAACCAGCAAATACACAAGGCCAACCCCAAAAGCAATTTAAGCATAAATGATTATATTGCTGCCGCAGCAAAGTATTTACCCGAAAAGCAGGTGAGGACTGAGCTTGAAACAAACCTTATAAAAGGCCAGCCGCTTAATTTTAAAAACATAAAGCTTATTATTGGGTTTAACATACATTACAACGACAGTATACCTGTGTTAACGATAAGCAAAACGGCAGACATACAAAAAATATACAGCAGGTAACCATACCGCATTCATAAAACGGGCAGGCCATGAACAATGTAAACAACACTAACCCGCAGGGTTACAACCCCCAACGGCGCAATTTTATTAGTATGCTGGGCATGCTGCCTTTTGCCCCGGTTTTATTAAGTCCGGCGGTTGCAAATGCTGGCAGCAGTGGCGGTAGCAAGCCTGCCATCAATGCGTTGCCTGCTAAAAATATGTTTGATATAAAAGGTACTTATATAAACGCTGCCTACACCCACCCTATGAGTATTGGCAGCGCCCAAAGCGTAAAAAATTACCTTGATGCAAGGCTTGCCAATGGCAAAGCAACCGATACCATTGATGAAGACAGAAACACCGCCCGCACGCTGTTTGCCCGTTTAATTAATGCCGGTGCAGACGATATTGCCTGGGTACCCAGCACCCTGGCGGGCGAAAACCTGGTAGTAAACGGCTTGGGCCTGCCCGGCACCAATGCCCGCATTGTTACCGATGCGTATCATTTTGATGGCTCCTTATACCTGTACAGCCAGTTGGCCAAACAGGGCGCTGACGTTACACTTATCACCCCAAAAAACAATGCCATAAGCCTGGCTGATATGGAGGCTGCCATCACCCCCGGCACTAAGCTGGTGGCCGTTTCGTTGGTATCTATGATAAATGGTTTTCAGCACGATATTAAGGCGCTTTGCGATATTGCCCATGCCAAAGGCGCACTGGTGTATGTTGATATAATACAGGCTGCCGGTGCTGTACCGATAGATGTGCAGGCACTGGGGGTAGACTTTTGCGCCTGTGCCACTTACAAATGGCTGATGGGCGATTTTGGCGTTGGTTTTTTATACGTAAGAAAGGACAGGCTGCCGCTGCTGAAACGCAGCCAGTTTGGTTACCGGCAACTTAGCGATATGCAAACACACATACTACCCTTTGATGAGCCCGGCAATACCCCTTTTAG
>CAZRDD010000432.1:0-4781 GCA_964598675.1 uncultured Parafilimonas sp. | reverse complement strand
ATGTAGTGGTGGCCGACACGGATGAACAGGGGGAGCACTTGTTTACCTCGTCAATAAAAATGTTCGTGGGCGTATTAACCGGGCAAAGAAAACCCTTGCAACCACCGGCAGCCATAACACCCGATGTAGAGGAGTTGCTGCAACACCCGGCCCTAAACCAAATGCTAAGGTGCAGTTTTTACGGCAGCAAGCAAACCGTTAAAACACAGCTTCAGCAATTTATGCACGATACGGGCGTTGATGAACTGATAAGCGTATGCCCCATGTACAGCCTTGATGACAGGTTGAAATCTGTTAAGCTGTTTGCAGAAATTATGGAGGAGATAAATGAGGGTAATTAAGCCTTTGTGATTGGTGGGTATATGTTATGGTGGGGTGCATTGACGATGTTTACAGAAGAATAATTATGAAATTCAAAATGCGGTTCCCTCAGTATAATTACATTTTCTTTAGTTTTGGAACCTAAAATGCCCTAAATGAACTTATTGTCAAAAAAATCAAATCCGTTACTGTTTATTATCATCCCAGCCCTTTTTTTCAATAGTGTTAGTTTAGCGCAGATACGGCAAATTTATGTAGACAATAACCCCGGCAACCAAATTGTAAAGCTGAGTTTTTACTCCCCTTCCGAAGGATACGTGGCATTTTCCAAATGGATAGGCTATACTACCGACAGTGGCAAAACCTATACGCAAAAGTATATAACTAACAACAATGTAAATTTCAATGGTTACAATGTTAATTTAACCTTTGGTTTTGGCATAAGCGGAGTAAAGGCGTTTAGTAAAAACAACATTATTGTGTATGGCAATTATGGGTTCGTTTCCTCCATATTGTATTCAACAGATGGGGGAAACAACTTTACACTTGTTTACTGTTATAGCTATAACGCCTTTGAATTGAGTTCCGGCGTATCGGACATGGTATTCCCCACTAACGACGACGTGGGCTATGCCATTGACGCCGATTATTTTTTAAAAACCACAGACGGTGGCCATACATGGCGTAGGACATGGCTTGAACAAGGTGGATTTTTTGACCAGTTGCAGGCTATTGACGACAATAATGTTATTGCCATGAGCAGTGCGGTAAGCCAAAACAGCTCGCACACTGCATTCAAAACAACGAATGGGGGCGCAAGTTGGTACTCGCTAAACCTGCCACAGTATTACAACGGCGTGTTTGCAAGCACTTATTTTCTTTCTGCCAATGTTGGTTGGGTAAGCTTATACAACCCTGGTAACAGCGCGGGTGGAAAATTTTACAAAACAACAGATGGGGGAAACACCTGGGTACAGCAAAATAACACCGCGGCCACTGCTTTTAGCAGCAACAAGATGAAGTTTGTTGACGATACCACCGGCTATTCGCTGAATGGTTTTGAAATATACAAAACCACCAATAGCGGAGCGGTATGGGAGCGGTTGCCAAGAGATAATAACTTTACATACCTCGGCTATAGCTTTAATGATCTGCAATTTGCGTCTGCAAACCAGTTTTGGGTCGGCGGCGGGCATGGTTTTTTAGAGATAAGCATAAACAGCGGCGGCACTCCCCAGCCAACGGCATATTTCGCAATTGATACAACTGGCCTTGCGCTAACCACCACCGTTAACCTAGTTAATTATTCAAGAAAAAATTATACATACAAATGGCTTGTGAACAAAGTATTGATAAGCACGGCCTACAATGCCTCGTACACCCATGATATTTACAGAACGTTGGACACTGTTGAATTGATTGTATCCAACGGCAACAGCGCAGACACATCTATTAATTACCAAAGCTTTTACCCCCCGGCGGCAATTTCATCCATTAAGCCCGACACCGCAGCAACAGGTGCCACGGTTACCATAACTGGTATTAACTTTAACAATGTAGGCTCGGTAAGTTTCGGGGGCGTTTCCGCCACCAGTTTTAGGGTGGCATCGCCAACAATCATTTATGCCAAGGTTGGCAACGGCGCATCCGGTGCTGTGCAGGTTACAACACTTACCGGAAAGGGTTCGCTGCCCGGCTTTGTATACGTTCTGCCGCCAAACATTTCGTCTTTCAGTCCGGCGCAAGCTACCGCAGGCACAACTATTACCATCACTGGTGCCAATTTTACCAGTGCCTCGGCGGTTAGCTTTGGGGGCGTTGCCGCTGCATTTTTTACAGTGGTGTCGCCCACTACCATAAAGGCTGTAACCCCTTCGGGACCTTCTGGCAATATAACCGTAACCACACCTGGCGGCACTGCCGTTGCCACAGGTTTTGTGTCGTTGCCAACTGTAAAGTTATTCACACCTTTGCATGGCACACAAGGCACTATCATAACTATTGTGGGCACCTGCCTAAACAATACAACCACTGTATCTATCGGCGGCATAGCTGCAGCTTCGTATACGGTTGTTTCGTCTGACACAGTTACCGCCGTTGTCGGCACGGGTGCTAGCGGAAACGTGGTCGTTAGCAGCCAGGGCGGCAGTTCCTCAGTTGCGGCGTTTACTTGGTTTGCGCCACCTGTTGTAAATTCTTTTTCGCCCTCCGCAGGGCCGGTAGGCACCACCGTTACCATTAAAGGAGTAGGTTTTGATGCAATCGCCCAAAACAATATAGTGTATTTTGGTGCAGTAAGAGCTTTAGTAACAAGCGGTAGTGCCACAACGCTAACCGTTACGGTGCCAACCGGGGCCACCTTTGCGCCCATTACTGTAACAAGCAATAACTTAGTAGGCTCTTCGGCTGAACCCTTTATAGTAACATTTGCAAACGGAGGCAGCATTACACCGTACTCGTTTACTGTTGGGGCATCAATACCCACCACCACAGGGTTGGCGCCAGTCAACATAGCATTGAGTGACCTTGACGGCGATGGAAAGACAGACCTGATTGTGTCAGGATATTCTGCCTACCCCGGCATTCTTTTATACAGAAACACCAGCACCGACAGCACCGTGTCGTTCGACACCCCTGTTTTGCTGCCAAACCTTGGCTATAACGGCGTTGCGGTGGGCGACCTTGACGGCGACGGCAGGCCAGACTTGGCCGTTATAAACGTGAAGGACTTTTCCGTCCAAAGCAATGCTATCGCAACATTATTAAACACGTCAACACCCGGGCAAATATCTTTTTCAGCTTCTTATGTCCTGCCTACCGCCAATGCCGCAACGGGCATTGCTATAGCAGATGTTGATGGCGACGGGAAGGCCGACATCGCAATAAGCGAATATCCTAATCCCTATTCGTCCGTTTACCGCAACATCAGCAACCCTGGCAATATTTTGTTTGACAAAAATGTTGACTATCCGGGATTGGGTGGAAGGAATGTAGTGCTTACCGACCTTAATGGCGACGGCAAACCGGATTTGGTTGTGCCCAATGCGGTTGAAAATAGTTTTTATGTATTTAAAAATAGTTGCGCAAAAGGCAATATATCTTTTGAAGGCCCCATTACCTTTCCTGGATACAACTTTGCGTATATGGCTGCCGGCGATATAGATGGTGACGGCAAGACCGACCTGATTTCGTCGGACAATGTGGGTTCCCATGTGGCTATTTTTCGGAATACTTCTGCCAATAGATTAATATCTTTAGCACAGCCGGTTTTATTCAGTGCGACGTCTAACCCGTCAAACATTGAAATAAGCGATATAGACGGCGATGGCAAGGTGGACATAGTAACAACGCCCATTGATAAAAACATGGCGATGTTTAAAAACAATAGCACCCCAGGAAATATTGCCTTTTTGCCGCAAGTGGATTTCAACCCCGGCAACTTTGAGTCCCTGCATCTTCTTGCCATCGGCGATATAAACAGCGATGGGAAAAACGATGTGGTGGCCGTGTCGCAAAGCGGTTTCAATATGTCAGTTTTTATCAATCACGTTAAGCCAGCCCCATCAGTTAAATCATTTACGCCAACCTTGGGCACAAGAGGAACAACAGTGGCCATTTTGGGAGATAATTTTGCTGGAACAACATCTGTAAGCTTTGGTGGTGTGCAGGCTGCCTCCTTTGTTGTTAATTCAGACCATAGCATTACCGCTATGGTGGCAACCGGTGCTTCCGGTAACGTTTCGGTTACTAACAAGTATGGCACAGGCAGTTTGCCAGGGTTTGTTTTTGGGATAGCGCCTGTAATAACCTCTATTTCGCCCGCGTTTGGCAACATAGGCTCTACTATTACCATCACCGGCAAAAATTTCAGCCCGACCGTTGACAGCAACATTGTTTATTTTGGCGGGGCAAGGGCGGCCGTTACCAGTGCTTCAAACAACTCGCTGTCGGTAACCGTTCCAGTTGGGGCCACATACCAGCCCGTTACGGTTACAATAAATGGCCTCACTGCCTATTCAACCCAATTGTTTGGGGTTATTTTTCCAGGTGGCGGCAATGGCTTTTCAAAAAGTTCGTTTATGCTGCCCATAAGAATGCAAAACACCAGTACGGAAACCTTATATGACGTTGATGGTGACGGCAAGCTTGATATCGTTTACAACGAAGATGTTGATGGCCTGGCGGTGGCAAGAAACACCAGCTCGGGGAACACTGTTTCCTTTGAGCCAAATGTGTTTTTTACCGACGGTTATGCAGTCGATGGATCTTGTTTTGGGGATATGGACGGCGACGGTAAGATTGATATCGTTGCTATTAACGGTAATTCTCCCACCATATCCTTAATGCGAAACACCAGCACGCCCGGAAAAGTGTCGTTTGCTACTGTAGCCAATTATTCAACGGGGCCAATGCAACTGCCAGCTAACTCGTCGGCAGCAATAAACGACCTTGACGGCGAC
>CAZRDD010000431.1:0-4799 GCA_964598675.1 uncultured Parafilimonas sp. | reverse complement strand
ACTCGCGCCGGTAAAGCACTACAAGAAAAACAGCCTTACGTCAGAAGAAAACATAACTAAGCATACCGAAAACGCTGTACACGTTTTAAAAAACAAGAAACTTAGCTGGAAAGAAAAAGTAAAAGAGCTTAGTGAAGAAATTTTTATAATAGTGCTGGCCGTAAGTATTACCCTTGTACTGCACAACTGGAACGACCACCGGCACGAAAAAGAAATTGCCCGCGAGTTTTTAGAAGGTATTAAACAGGACCTGCACGAAGAAGCCAACGGACTGGAAGAAAGCATTAAAAGTTTTCAGCCCACTATTGATTATTACAACAGTGTTTGGCAGCAAATAAACACCCATAAAATAAATGCCGGTTATGTTGACAGTGCCAGTGGCTATTTAACAAATACCAGCTATTTTGTATTTGATGCTGGCCGGTTTGAAGGCTTTAAATCATCGGGGTATTTAAGGCTTATAGAAAACAAGGAGTTATTAAAACACCTGATAAGCCTGTACACAAATGAGATGCCTTTTGAACAGGATGCTGATAAAAACGTTTTTCGCACCAGGGAGCAGGACTATAATTTATACATTGGTATAAAAGGTGTTTCAGATTCAACAGGCACCCATGTTTCCCGGCTGTTAGGCGACCCCGCTGTAAGGTTTCAGATTGAAAGATATGTAGGCTACTTTGATGAAAGAAAACGCCACAAACAAAACCTTATAAAAATAATAAGGAAAATGGAAGCTGAAATTGAAACAGAACTTAACCGTTAACAAGCGGTACATATTAAACATCAAAAGCTTATATACAAAATTTAAACGCTGCGTATATTGCCTGCTAACAGGCAATATACGCAGCGTTTAAATTTTGCCCTGTTAAAGCACATAAACACCCAAACAAGTTAATACAGGGAAAGCTTTGAAATGTAATGAGTACATCTGTTTAAGCGGCGCGAAATTAAACCCTGCATTAAATAACCAAACAACTATTGCAATAAAACATTTTATTATTACACAACAGGCGTAGTTAAACAGACTGATTGAAAACACTTAGAGAGTTATATACAAAAAAAGCCACGCTTTTCAGCGTGGCCAGAGTTTACCACTCTAAAGAACCCCCCAAAGATCGTGTTTTTCTAGGCTAAACTTACGGGAAACATAAAAACAAAACAACGTTCAAATATTTTTATCGTACTCAACTTATTTAATTTTTTTAATTACGCCAATGTTCAATCCAATATTTGTCATTGGCAAATCACCTATACCTATACCATGAATAGGTACCCTGTAATAAGGCTCCAACCTAAAGTTAATATGGCCACCCAAATAACCCTCATACCCCAAACTAATGCTGGCATTGTTAAACATGCTGTTTGTTGATATTTTGGTTGATTTATCGCGTGTGTAAATAACCCCATTTTTATCAAGCGTGTAAGTATAATTTTCTTCGTGTACAATTGATGATATGAGGCCAGCGGATACAAAAAAGTTACCATCCCTGCTCTTTTTAAAATCATATTTAACACTTACCGGAAACTCGGTAAGCCCCGCATAACCACTAAGCTCCAGCACTTTTCCCCAACTATTTAACCAGGATATTTTAGGGTTAAAATATTTACCATCTGTAGTATAATATTTACGGTCTACCGAAATGCCCGCTTCAATGCTCCATTTATCCGACAGTGAGTAACCTACAATGCCACCAAACGTAAAACCAACTTTGCTGCCGGGCTGGTATTTAACGGTGGTATAATCAGGTGCTACAAAAGCCCCTATATAAAACCGCCTTGGCTTACTAACATGTACCAATGGCGTTGGTAATGCAGCATGCAGGGCTTCCGCATTATCCGTTGCATTTTTATTATTTTCCTTAACATCAACTGCCTGGTTGTTTGTACCGGCAGCCTTTGGCAATAAATCTAAAGGCTTGGTGGTATTGTTTAACTCAGCAGATTTTACTTCACCATTATTTGCAGCAACCTGGTTGTTTACAGTACCAGGAGCAGGCCTTGCAACATTATCTTCCACCGAACCTAAATCAGAAAGTGTTGGTATACGTTTGTTTTCGGCAACCCCGCCAGCAACTGTACCCTTATATGTTTTTACAACAAACTTAGTACCCTCTGCTGTTGCAGTATGGCTATTTACAGGGGCGGAATTGTCATTCTTTTTAACACCGTCAACTGTTGCTGTTGCAGCGGTAACCTGTTGTACGTTTTGTTTGGTGGTATTGGCTACACCTGTATTATCACCATTATTTTTCTCAGTACCTTTAACCTGTGCTTGTGTTTGCGTACTATTATCCTCAGCAGGATTAACATTTTTAGATAAAAAAACATACCGTACCATAAAAAAAGCAAAGGGCAGTAACATTGCCAGCAGTAAATATTTATACCTGCCTATAAACCGGCTTTCATTTAAAGGTATAACAGTTGCGGCACCATCTTCCTCAGCAATGCGTGCAGCAACAGCATCCCAGTTAGCACCGCTTATTTTTAGCGGATAACTGTCTGCGGCGCTCCTCACCAAATCATCCATATCGTCATTTAACTGCTGCATTAACCTCTTTCTCTTCCTGCTTTAAATAATTTTGTAAGTGTATCCGTGCTTTTGAAAGGCTAGACTTTGATGTACCCACAGAAATTCCAATCTGTTCTGAAATTTCCTGATGGGTAAACCCATCAATAACGTACATGTTAAAAACAAGGCGGTACGATGGGGGTAATTTCTTAATTTGGCTGACAAGTTCTTTATAAATAATCTTTTGGTCTGCTGCGCCCGATTTATCAGGTTCCTCCCAAACATCGTCGGGTATTGCCCCAATATCAGGCATTAAGTTCTGCTTCCTCAATTCATCTATTGCTGTATTAGCCATTATCCTGCGCAACCACCCCATAAACACTTTATCAATATCTGCGGGGTTATCGCATTTAAAATTGCCAAAATTCCTAAACAGCTTAACATACCCGTCATTCACCACATCTACCGCATTATCATACTTATATATATACCTGAAAACAATTTTTAACGAATAGCCATAAAACTGCTCATACAGCACTTTTTGACAACGCTGGTCCTTGTTTATACAGCCTTCTATTATTTGGCCTAAAGTATTCAAATGCTCTGCTCAATTGTAAGTGTTTCTAATAAAATACGTATCAGCTTTTTCGGGGTTGCCTGTCCCACTAAAAAAAAATAAAAAATATTTTTGCGTTAAATTTATAAAAAAAATAACCGTCAGGCCGAAAAAAAATCGCGAAACCAGTAACCGCTGGCTTTTATAGTACGCAGCCTGGTGTTAAAATTGGTGTGTACCAGGCCAAAACGGGCGCTGTAGCCCTCGGCCCACTCAAAATTATCCATCAGCGTCCACGCAAAATAGCCTTTAATGTTAACCCCTTCGCTTTTGGCCTTTGCCACAGCCGCAAGGTATTCCTTAAAATAATTTATCCGGTCGGTATCATCAATCACCCCATTTACCATAACATCTTTAAAAGCCGCGCCGCCTTCGGTAACAATTATGTCTTTTACGCCTTTATAGGCAGCAAACCGTTTAAGCACGCGGTAAAAACTCTCCCCACTTATCTCCCAGCCCATGGCGGTGCGCGGCACTTTGCGGGCAAGCGCTGTAACCTCGGTAGCCTGCACAATGGGTATTACCGGGTTGTACTTAACCACTAAGGGAAAATAGTTTTGCACGCCTATAAAATCAAAATCAAACTGTACGCGCTGGGTGTACTTCCACGCTTTGTTGTGCATTTCCAGCTTATCTAGCAGCTTAAAATCGTCGCGGGGGTAGCCCAGGCCAATGGCAGGCTCAATAAACATGCGGTTTAACAAAATATCCATGCGGTTGGCCGCCTGCACATCTTCGGCACTTTGGCTGTAAGGTATAATTTCGGAGCAGGAAAAGCTGGTGCCAATGTATGCACCGGGTACCAGGGCGCGTAAAATACGGCCACCCTCGGCCTGGGCCAATACAGCGTTATGAAGGGCGGGCATAAAGTTGGCCAGCCCTATTTTTCCGGGGGCATGCTTGCCCAGCATATATCCCAGGGATACAAACCCCATAGGTTCGTTAAGCACTATCCAGTTTTTAACCCTGTCGCCAAATGCTTCGGCGCAAACAGTGGCAAAGCGGGTAAACCATTTAAGCATGCGGTAGCTCGTCCAGCCGCCTTCGGCTTCAAGAACCTGCGGCAAATCCCAGTGGTAAATGGTTATATAAGGTATAAGGCCCAGTTTAAGGCATTCATCAATTACCTTGTTGTAAAAAGCAATGCCCTCTTTGTTAACCCTGCCCACCCCATCGGGCAGCACGCGCGACCATGATATGGAGAAACGGAACACCTTAAAGCCCAGTGCCTTCACCAGCAGCAGGTCGTCTTTATAACGGTGGTAAAAATCGCAGGACGGGTGGGCCTTATCGCCCTTTTTTATTTTGCCGCTTTTGCGGGCAAAAGCATCCCAAATAGATGGCTCGCGCCCGTACAAGTTGTGTGCCCCTTCGTTTTGGGCGGCCGATATTGCCACCCCCCACAAAAAATCATCCCCAAAGGCGGAGGCTTTAAGGTTATGCATATAGTAATACACCCGGTTTAAACTGCAAAACTGTAGCCAAATGGCGTTACGGTAGTATTAAGCTTTGGTTACCAATTGTAATAGTTGCTTGTATAAGCAGGCATGGGCTGGTAAAAACCTGCCAGCCCATGACTTTCAAAAGCTTTGTTTGTCAGCGGCAGTGCAGGTGGCATCGCCGGTTGTGTCACTCACTTCAAGGTTCGGTAATGCTGTTGGGCAAAAGCCCGTT
>CAZRDD010000430.1:0-4810 GCA_964598675.1 uncultured Parafilimonas sp. | reverse complement strand
GAAGCCGACAGCCAGGCCGGGCTAACCGTTGTAGAAGTGCCCATCCGCGGCGGCACCGATGGCAGCCGGTTGAGTTTTATGGGGCTGCCCGCACCCAACATATTTACCGGTATGCAGGCCATACACAGCAAGCACGAGTTTGTAAGCGTGCAGGACATGCAAAAAGCGGTTGAAGTGCTGGTAAATCTTACGCAGGTATGGGAGATGCATAGTTAGATATTGGTGTGCAAGTATTTGAGGATTTTATTAGTAATTGGTGTTAACATATCAGCCAAGTTACAAAGAGGATGCCTCAAAAGAAAATTGAAGGTGTTGATAATCTTTTAAACAATAAGAGGCTGCTTATTTGCAGGAATATTAATGTAGTGCAGTTGCCTATATCTCAAAAGTAAGGCCCATGCTTACACTACACAGGTAACACTTATGGTGCTTGTAAACCTTTGTTAATAGCCCTTCCTTACAGTGCATGCACCGGAAGGAAGGGCTATTTGTTATAACACTAAAGCGTGTTATTAAAACTTATAGCCTTTAAGCACATGGTCGTCGCTTTTAAAGTACACCATGCGGTCAATTTCATCCAGTTTGTAATCGGGTTCTTTATCGGCCAGAATAATTTTTTTACCTGGCTGGCCGGTTATTTTGCTAACGGCAATAATGCCCACATTATCTTTTGAGTTGTTGTTGCCAAAATTGGTTAGCATGCTCATGTAGTCGTTGGCCTGCCTGCTGGCTTTAAAACGTTTGCTAATACTGGCAAAGCTGGCTGCAGCCATATTGCCCCAGGCACCTGCCATTTGGTTACGGTTTTTTATTTCGTTATCTACCGATATGGAGGTGCTGCCGTAGTAGCCTTTTGCATAACTCAATTGCGCGGCACTGGCTGCACTGGCAACGGAGGCGGCTGCCGCAACGGTGCCTGCAAAACCGCTTAGTATTTTACCCCCTGTGGTGCGGCCGGGGGGCTGCTGGTAGGCGTGCCAAACGGTGTTGCCGTTATGGTCGTACAGCGTCATGTTTTGCGATGAGGTTACCAGTATGCCGTTATCCCTTACCTCCAGGTTTTCGGGCTCTTCTTTGCCCTCGAAGCTTATGTTTTTTACCCATTCGTTCATATCGCCGGTGGTAAAATCAACCTTGTAAATAGTGTTATTGGCATATACATAACCTGCTTTATCGTTCTCGTTACAACCCGTATTGTTTTTTACTTTAAACCCTTTTTTCCAGGTTTTATCGCCGTTGTCAATGTTTAATATATTCAGTTCATTATCGCTGCGGTAATACAGGCCCTGCGGTACAATCTGTAGGTCGGCAGCTTTGCCATCAATTTTAAGCGCTCTTTTGGTAACCGATTTGCCGGCATCAAGGTCGGCAATGGTTATATAGTTGGTGCCTTTATCCCTTTCAGTAGCCAGTATAAGTTTGCTGCCATTCATTTTATAGGCAACAATATCGCCCTGCAGGTCAATATCTTCGCTCCATTTAGGTACGCCGGTGGCATAGTCGTAACAAAACAGCGAGGCCCTGTTTTTGCCAGAGGCTGAGCCTTTGGTTATTTAGCCAAACAGCCCGACGCCCTCATTGCGTGCCCGGCCCATACCCTCCTGCGTTTTTTCGGCAGTGGCAACAAGCATGCCCCTGCTGTCGTATAAAATAAGCCCAACGGGCGATTTTAGTTCGGCCCTTTTCCACACCTCTTTACCATCGGCTATGTTAAAAGCGGTAAGGTTATCCTGGTTCCAGAAATATACTTTAGACGAATCGCCATACTGAAAGAAATCTGCTGATACTGCTGTGGCGGCTTCTGTAGCGCCTTTGCTGCCAAAGGCGGCAAAAGCGCCCGATGGTGGCGGTGCCATGGGCAGGTCGCTCTTCATATCCACCGACCATATTATTTCGCCAGTGGCAGGGTTTAACTTATATATGTTGCGGTTGGTGGCAATAAGCAGGCCATCGTTTACCACATACGCATCGGATACTATTTGCTCGCTGTTGCGCTCAAACAGTTTTGTTTGTTCCCATATTTTAGTGCCATCGTTAAAACTAACCATGGTAAGCATGGGTTTGCCGCTGCTGTTAAGGCCATACAGTAACAGGCTGCCTAATTTGCGGCATTCAATGCGTTTGTTTACTGTGGTAAAGCCAAGCTCCTTGCTGCTGGCAACAATTTTGCCATCCTGCGAGTTGATGATGGCATGCTTGCGCCCCATGATACCACCCCAAACAATGGCCACAAATGGCGAGCCTTCAATGGGGGCAAAGTTTTCCTCGCGTATATCATCAAACTGCGGCAGCTTCCAAATTTCGCTGCCATCTTCCGGTTTAATACCGTACAGCGCATCGCCGCTGCAAACAATAACAATACCGGCATCGCTCAGTTTGTACCATTTAATTTTTCCGTCAAACTGTTTGTTCCATAGTGGTGCTTCCTGCGCAAAGCATTGCAGGCAAAGCAGGCTGCAAAGGGCAAAGATTAAGTGCTTTTTCATATATGCAAAATTTTCAAGCGAATGTAATGGCCCAGTACAAGCGTTAAAATACCGCCTGAAGGGTATTTATGGAATGTTGCAGCAGGTGTACGGACATTAACGGCCACCGGCAACAAGCTGATGTACACCCTGGCGGCACAGAACAAATTTTTTGTAACGCAACATTACTCTGTAGTAACCATGTAGTTATCGCATATGGCCCAGCGCTTAATGTATAATAACATAAATTTGATGAGAGGCCAGCAGCTATTATTAACTAAAACAGGGTAAATTACAGGCATGAGCAATAACCTTATAACAATAGTGGGCCTTGCAGCGGCCTTTTGTACCACCATATCATTTTTACCACAGGCCATTAAAACCATTCAAACAAAAAACACATCAGGCATATCGTTGGCCATGTATTCGCTTTTTGCGTTTGGTACCTTGTTGTGGTTGTTGTATGGGGTGTTTAGCAGCGATATGCCTATTATGATAGCCAACGGCATAACACTGGTATTTGCCAGCATTATACTGGTATATAAGGTGCGGTATAAGTAGGGGGCGGCTTAATTAAATTAGCGTTGTACACGTTGTGCAATGCCAATGCCTGTTAAAGGCTGGCCGCAAGGTGTTTTGTATACAAGTTTAACATATAGTGGGGTAATTTTCCGGCGATATAACTGCCCTTTTAATATCCTCATATGCCTTGCAATCCTACAACCAAACAAGCCATACAGTTTTTGCTGTATGGCTTGTTTAATATTTAATTGATGCATTTGCTGGTTAGTGGTGCCCGTGGCCATTGCCATGCCCGTGCCCGCCGCCATTGCCGTGGTCGTCGTTACCATGCCCTCTGTTGTCATGCCCGTGGTCATCATCGCCGTGGCCGCCCCTGTTTTCGCGGTGGTCATCACCATGCCATTGGCCATGCATGGGGTGGTCTTTAATAACATAATATCTTTCCTCGCGGCTGTCGCGTATAATGGCCTGTTTACCCTTCCAGCCCCTGTATTGCGCATATTTGGCGCGGCAAACCTCGGGGTGCAGGTAGGGCCTTGGCTCGTTAATAACTACTTTATACCCGCTGTACAGGTCAAAATTAAACCTTGCGGGCAGCGCGGTGGCAATTACCTGCCTGCCGCCATCAAAATAAATGTACTGGTGGTTTGGTATTGAGTAGTATGCATCAATATCAGGAAAGTAATAATACCTGGCATAATCGTACCCTGTTGGCCCCCACACGGGCTGGCTGCCAATATTTATGTTAACACTTATACCTACCTGTGCTGCGGCCTGCTGGTGGTAGCCGAGTATACCGGCCACTAAACAACTAAGCAATATTAGTTTTTTCATTGTTACGTATTTGGGTGGTGTAGTTCAAATGGGGTGCCAAATACGGCCCTTGTCCTTTTTTTATCGGTCATTTTAACAACATGTTTAGTCTGTGTGCAATCAAATTATTCTTTTTAAACCTGCTTTTGTAACTGTTTCGGGTAAAAAAATATTGCAGACCGTGTTAAAAGTATCAGCAAGGCAGGGCGCAGGCTTAAAAGATATATGCTTTGGGGCAAACAGGGGAAGGGAAAAATATTTTTTTATAAATAATTGTCAATATAACATTTATTTATCTACATTTGGCAACCGCATAGGAGGAGACTTGCTTTATGAATGATCAATTTGTTATAGGTGTAGATTACGGAACCGATTCAGTTCGCTCAGTTATTATCAATGCAATAAACGGGGCAGAAGTGGCTGCATCTGTTTTTGCTTATCCCCGCTGGCGCGACGGGCTGTACTGCATTCCGCACGAAAACCAGTTCAGGCAGCACCCGCTGGATTATGTAGAAGGTTTACAGGCCACCATAAAGGATTGCCTGCATAAAGCTGGCCCCGCTGTGGCAAAAAATGTAAAAGCAATATCGGTAGATACTACCGGCTCAAGCCCTGTGGCTGTGGATAAGCATGGCACCCCGCTGGCTTTGCTGCCGGAGTTTGAACAAAACCCCAACGCGATGTTTGTGTTGTGGAAAGACCATACTGCTACCGGCGAAGCGGCTGAAATAAACGCCCATGCTGAAAAATTTGACATAAACTATTTACAATACGTGGGCGGCATCTACTCATCGGAGTGGTTTTGGGCCAAGCTGCTGCACATACTCAGGGCCGATGAACAGGTGCGCCAGCACGCATACTCGTTTGTTGAGCATTGCGACTGGGTGCCTTTTTTACTTACCGGCGGCAACGATGTGCACAGTATGAAGCGCGGGGTATGCTCCGCAGGCCACAAAGCCTTATGGGCTGCCGAATACGGAGGGTTGCCACCCAACCAGTTTTTTGCATCG
>CAZRDD010000429.1:0-4818 GCA_964598675.1 uncultured Parafilimonas sp. | reverse complement strand
ATGCCTGTATGTCTGCTATCAACCATACCTGTGTTTATTTGTACGGTGAAAGTATAAAAAAAGCGGAGGTACAAACCCCCGCTTTCATATTTAATAAAATAGTAACCTTAATGGTGTTAAGCCAGTTATGCTTTTGCCTGTGGCTTTTTAAAAAGGGCGTACACTTCAACCAACAAGCCCAGTACAATAAGTATTGGTGCAACGGTAATGCGTGTTTTGCTGTACACCAGGTTGGGGTCAAAGGTGTTGGGGTCGGTGTTTTTACCACCGCTCAACAATATCATGCCTATTGTAATAATGGCTGCTCCAATAAGCATCCATATATAATTTTGTTTTTCAAACAATGGGGCAAGCGCCTTAACTTCTTTTTTCTTTAATGGTGCAGCCTGTGGCGCTTTGGTTGCAGAAATATTTACTGCCATAGTATAAAATTGAGGTTGCAATATAGGGGTTTTATTATAAACGAAACAAATTGTTTACGAAATATTCGTAGATGAGAGGCTATTTCACAAATTGTTTGCATTTTTTGTACCGCAAGCTAAAAGTGCAGGTATACCCTTTAGTATAGGTGTTATTACAGCTGCTTCAACATCCATATATCGCAGCCAAAATGCCCGGAGTTACCCAAGGCTGCCTTTAAATGGGTAAAGCCGCACCTTTCGTACAAGCCAACTGCTGTTTTTAATTCAGGCATACTTTCTAAATACATGCTTGTGTAGCCCAGCAGTCGGGCTGCGTCAAAACATTTTTCAATCAAAGCCCTGCCTATGCCCAGCCCGCGTGTTTGTGGCAGCAGGTAAAGTTTTACAAGTTCGCAACAGCCCAGGGGCAAGGCTTCGGTAGGGTAAACGCCACTGCCACCCACGATTTCACCATCCACTTCGGCCACAAAATACTTTGAGCCTGGTACACGGAATAATGAAAACAGGTCATCGGTAGTGGGGTCAAAATACACCGTGCCGGGCTTGTTGGCTTTAAACTCCGCCAATACGCTGCGTATAATGGTGGCAAGCTGTTTATTATCGCCGGGTTCAATTTCTCTTAATAAAACATTGCTCATTTAGCTTACAATTAAAACGGGTATGGAAATTTTGTGCCTTACTTTATCAACTGTTTCTCCATATAAATAATCCATAAAACCACTGTGCCTGTGTGCGCCCAGTACCAGCAGGCCCGCGTTGGCCTGTTGCGTAATGCGTACAATTTCTTTTACACGCCTGTTATAGCCTACCTGTGTACTAACCGTGTAGCCCAGGGCCTGCAATTGTGCGGCGTACTGCGTAAGCCGTACCGTATCTTCCCTGGTTTCCTTATCGTCAGACGAATCGCCCAAATACCCCGCCGAAACAGTCTCAACCACATGCAACAATACGTATTCTGCCTCTTTTTTTCCCTGCCCAATGGCGTAAGCTATAATTTTTTCATCGTTTTTACTAAAATCAAGCGCCACAGCTATAACCATTGTTTGTGGTATTTGCAGGTTTTGCAGCGGTTTTTCAGCACTGTGTAAGTTTAAAAGCCTTGTTTTTTCCCTGCGCTGTTTTATAAGGGGCAGCAACGTCATCATACCAAACAGCCAGGCAAAAATAAGCGCTGCCACAATTACCAGCGCTTTTACCGCCCAATGCGTTTGGCCATTCAGCAGGTCAATTATTTCATCGGCAACAAGCTTTACATTTAAATATACCAGTATGGTGGCTACCAGCCAGGCGGCTATTTTAGTGGGCCATTTAATAGCAAAAGGGCCCATTGTTTTTTTATCGCTCACAAAATGTATCAGCGGTATTACGGCAAAGCCAAGCTGCATGCTTAGTATTACCTGGCTAAGCACCAAAAGGGCATCCAGTTTTGCATCACCAAAAACTAAAATGGTTATTACCGCAGGGGCAATGGCCAATAAACGGGTGAGCAACCGCCTTGCCCAGGGGTTAATGCGCAGGCTAAGGTAGCCTTCCATTACTATTTGCCCGGCCAGGGTGCCGGTAATAGTGCTGCTTTGCCCGGCAGCAATTAAAGCAATGGCAAACAAAAACGGCGCAAGCTTGCCCAGCATAGGCAGCAGGTTATAGGCATCTTCAATTTTAGCAACATCGGTACGGCCAGTGGCAAAAAAAGTGGAGGCGGCCAACACCAATATGGCAGCGTTTACCAAAAAGGCAGCATTAAGGGCAATGGTACTATCCCAAAAATTGTATTTGAGGGCTTGCTTAATGCCCGCATCATCCATTTTTATTTTACGGGTTTGCACCAGGGCCGAGTGCAGGTAAAGGTTGTGCGGCATTACGGTGGCGCCAATAATACCTACCGAAATGTATAATGCCTCTGTATTAAGCTTTGTGGGTACAAAACCCTTTATTACCTGCCCCAGGTGGGGTTTGGCTAAAACAAGCTCAATAAAAAAGGATATGCCAATAATGGCTACCAGCGCAATAATAAAAGCCTCAATTTTACGAATACCGTACCGTTGCAAAACCAGCAGTATAAATGTATCCAGAACGGTAATAAGTACGCCGTATAATACTGGCAGGCCCGTAAGCAGGTATATGCCTATGGCCATACCCAATACTTCGGCAAGGTCGCAGGCGGCAATGGCTAACTCGGCAAGTATATACAGGCAAAAGTTAACAAGGGGTGGGTAGGTTTCACGGTTGGCTTGTGCCAAATCTCTTTTGCGCACTATGCCCAGCCTGGTGCTTAGTGTTTGTAACAGTAATGCCATAAGGTTGCTCATCAACAGCACCCAAATAAGGCTGTAGCCAAATTTAGCACCCCCCTGCAGGTCGGTAGCCCAGTTGCCGGGGTCCATATAGCCTACGCTCACCAGGTAAGCTGGCCCTGCAAACGATAATATTTTCCTCCAGCCTTTTTTGTGCTGGCTTACATCCACACTTCCATGTACATCGCCCAGGGATTGTTCGGTATTTTTTAATGTCATAATTATTTATGCAGGGCATTTGGCTTATTCATATAACACACAAAATGATAAAAGGTATAAATAAGCCGCCCTTTTTTATAACGGTTTTACAAATAATACCCTTGCCAACTGGTCGCTTATGTTAAGGGTTGGGTTGTCCTTAATTTTAACATCCACCGAGTTATCAAACCCAAACCTGGCTTCAATAACAAGCTTTGCGCCAATGGAAATATTTTTATGGCTCAGCAGTTCCAGCAGCTCCTTAGACTGGCTGCCTACGGAGATTACCTGTGCCTGCACCCCGGCTTCCAGGTCTGCAAGGCAAACCTGTTGCACCACGCTCATTTTACCGTTGCTGTCGGGTATAGGGTCGCCGTGCGGGTCAAACTTGGGAAAGTTTAAGAACGAATCAAGTTTGTCAATCAATTTTTTACTGCCCACATGTTCCAGTTCTTCGGCCACCTCGTGTACCTCATTCCAGCCAAAAGCAAGTTTTTCTACCAAAAAATATTCCCATAGCCGGTGGCGGCGTATAATGGTAAGGGCAATTTTATTGCCCTCACCATTAAGGTAAAACTCCTTGTATGGTTGGTAATGCAACAGCTTTTTTACTTTAAGTTTTTTAAGCATATCGGTAACCGAGGCCGGTTTAGTAAGCAGCCGGGCAGAAAGCTGGTTGGTGGTAACACCGCCTGTTGCCTGCTGTAAATGGTAAATAGCTTTAATATAATTCTCCTCGGTAATTGAAAAATTAGACTGCACGTAAATTAATTTTAGACAAATCTAAAAATTTCTTTGTGATTAATAACGCCTAATACCATATTTTTATCCAAATAATGGCTATGCCGCGGGTTTGGTTAGTATGTATCCCTTTATTAATGTTAGTTGCCTGTAAGCAAAAAGCAGCATCCCTGGACGGAGACGGCCCCGTGGATGTAAAAGATTTTGTTAACGCATTCCCCCCCATTACGTTGCCTTTTTATGCGGCAGATACCAACGTACGCAAGGTGGCGGATACCATTACCATAAGCCAGGCAGTGTTTACGCAGTTTATACCAGATTCTGCCCTGCAAAAATTTGTTGATAAACAAGCGGGCCCTGTAAATATTCACCCGGTGGGGAGGATTGACCGAGAAGAGGAAAAATACCTTGTTGCCACTTTTAACCAGAAAAAAAAGACCAACCTTGTAGCGTTTATTTTAAATAAGAAAATGAAATACATGGCGGCCCTGCAACTGGTTACCAACAGGCACCCCGATGAATATATACACAGTGTGCAAATTAACCGGGAGCCTACATTTACCATTAGCCGCGAAAAAGCCATACAGCAAAACGACCTGCGTTATACCCGCAGCGGATACGCCTACAACAGTGGTGCCGGTACTTTTATTAAAGTAGTGGATGATACAAACGAAGACCAAAAGAAAATAGATGTGGTGATAAACCCCATTGATACCCTGCCCCGTAAAAACAAATACAGTGGTGATTATGTGGAAGATAAAAAGAATTACATCTCCATACGCGATGGAAAAAACACCAGCAACTATTTGTTTTTTATTCATTTTGAAAAAGATGATGGTAACTGTACCGGGGAATTAAAAGGGGAGATGACGATGCGCGATGCCACTAAGGGATATTACCAGGAAAGTGGTGACCCATGCGTGATTGATTTTAGTTTTGAAGACAATACGATAACATTAAAAGAGCAAGGCAACTGTGGTAACCACAGGGGTATTAAGTGTTATTTTGATGATACTTTTCGTAAAAAGAAAGAAAGTAAGCCCAAAAAGGCTTCTAAATAAGATAGTTGAGTTAAAGCAATAAGGTTTTTCAGGCTTTAGTGCTTTATGAAAGGGAAATTAGATAAACAATATTTACGCGATTTTGGGTAAGGGACATTAATT
>CAZRDD010000428.1:0-4823 GCA_964598675.1 uncultured Parafilimonas sp. | reverse complement strand
ACATATCCTTCCGCATACCCGAAATAAGCGATGAACTGTACCGTGTTGATGATGCCATGATGGCTGGTTTTGGGTGGGAAATTGGCGCTTTTGAAAGCTGGGATGTGTTGGGCGTAGCCAAAACAACCGCCGCCATGAAGGCCGCTGGTTACGCGGTAGCCCCCTGGGTGGATGAAATGCTGGCTTCGGGCAAAACCTCTTTCTTTAAAATTGAAAACGGGCAGCGGTTGAGTTATTCGCCGTTGTTACAAGCATACACCTCGCCTGCGGCTGCCACTGGCGGCAATGAGGGTGCCGCGTTTATTGTACTCTCTAACTTTAAAGACAGGATTGTTTGGAAAAACAGCAATGCGGCGTTGTACGATATTGGTAACGATGTGGTGGGCCTGCAATGGAACACTAAAATGAACAGCATAGGCAGCGAAGTGTTGGAAGCTGTTAACAAGAGCATTGGCATAGCCGAGGAAAAATACAAGGGATTGGTAATAGCCAACGATGGGGCCAATTTTAGCGCAGGTGCCAATGTAGGCATGATATTTATGTACGCTGTTGAGCAGGAGTATGATGAGCTGGATATTGCCATACGCATGTTTCAGAATACCATGATGCGGGTGCGGTATTCTTCCATTCCGGTGGTGGTGGCACCGCATGGCTTATCGCTGGGCGGCGGTTGCGAAATGAACCTGCATGCCGATAAAGTTTTTGCAGCCGCAGAAACGTATATAGGCCTGGTGGAAGCCGGCATTGGCGTTATACCAGGCGGTGGCGGCACCAAGGAGTTTGCTTTGCGCGCTGCAGATGAGATGCACGAAGATGAACCCGAAACCATTACCCTTAAAAACCGGTTTTTTACAGTGGCTACCGCTAAGGTGGCTACCAGCGGTTTTGAGGCATATGATATGGGTATTTTGCGCAAGGGGCACGATGTGGTGGTGCTAAACCAAAGCAGGCGTATTGCCGAGGCTAAAAATGCAGTAATTGAAATGTACGACCAGGGTTACGTACAGCCCGTACAGCGTAAGGATATTAAGGTGCTTGGCCGTAGTGCCCTGGGGGCATTATACACCGGCATACACAGCATGTGGCGCGGAAATTATGCTACAGATCACGATGTGGTGGTGGCTAAAAAGCTGGCCTATGTTATGTGCGGCGGCGATTTAAGCGAGCAAACCCTGGTAAGCGAACAATATTTGTTAGACCTGGAACGTGAGGCATTTTTAAGCCTTTGCGGCGAACGCAAGACGCTGGAAAGGATACAGAGTGTTTTAAAAACAGGTAAGCCTTTGAGGAATTAAGCGGGCGCATAATCCCCATGGGCTTATTTGTAATTGCGTTGCCTTTACTGTACTGGTTACGGGTTGTGTTAAGTTTGGTTGACCGTGCTGGTTTTATGTTTTGGTTGTTGTAGTTTAAAGCAATAAATTGCAACAACCACTTTTGTACATTAACCTTCACGACCAACCTTTTGCATGACAACCTATAAAACAAACCGCATTGAATCAATAGACCTTTTAAAAGGGTTAGTAATGGTAATAATGGCCCTTGACCACATAAGGGACTATTTTCACGCACCAGCTTTTTTGTTTGACCCCGCCGACCCCACCCAAAGTAACCTGCCCATTTTTTTTACACGTTGGATTACACATTTTTGTGCACCAACGTTTAGTTTTCTTGCAGGTATGTCTGCATATATGGTTGGCAGAAGAAAAACAACAGCCCAACTTTCCAATTACCTTGTAAAACGTGGCATTTGGCTGGTTTTTGCTGAAGTTACCATTGTTGGTTTTGGCTGGTTTTTCGATTTGAAGTTTCGCACGTTTGGGTTGCTGGTAATATGGGCGCTGGGCATGAGTATGCTTGTGCTGGCGGCTTTAGTGCACCTGCCCAGGAAATATATACTTGTTTTTAGCCTGCTGTTAATAGGGGGGCATAACCTGCTGGATACGGTACACCTGCCGGGTAATGTGTTATGGTCGTTTTTGCATGAAAGAGTGCTGTTTAACCCTGCGCCCAATGTTAAGTTGCTGGAGGCTTACCCGCTGGTACCCTGGGTGGCGGTAATGGCATTGGGATATTATTTTGGCGGTTTTTACAACAACACCGTTGAAGCTGGTACCAGGAAGAAAACTTTTAATATTATTGGGTTTAGTGCCCTGTCTGCATTTTTTGTACTAAGGTTTACCAACCTGTATGGCGACCCAAGCCCCTTTGTACAATACGGTTCGGTTACAAAAGACATTATATCTTTTTTCAACCCCAGTAAGTATCCCCCATCGTTGTTGTACCTGCTGATGACACTGGGCGCTGCTTTTTTATTTTTAGCCAATACGGAAAACCTGAAAGGCCGTGTGGTAAACTTTTTCTGCACGTTTGGGCGCGTGCCGTTTTTTTATTACATCCTTCATCTGTATGCGATACACATTGCAGCAATGGTTTTCGCCCAGCTTTCCGGCTTTGGCTGGCGTAAGTTTATCCTCGATACCTGGATAGGCTTTGAACCCAATATGGCCGGTTACGGCTTCAGGCTATGGGTTGTTTACCTGGTATGGATTGGTATAATATTGCTGCTATACCCTTTATGCAAGCGTTTTGACCAATACAAACAGGCTAACAAACAAAAATGGTGGCTAAGCTATTTGTAAAGTAAACCAGCATAAACCTATTTTGCAATAAAGCCTTGCGGTTTACATAAGCAACAGGTGGCGGCTTTTTAAAAGCTGCCACCTGTTTTTTGTTTTCAATGGCTGTACCGTGGTATTTTTTAAAATAAAAATCGCAAGTTTGTACTTCATGCGTAACATTTTTATAACCGCAGCTTTTATTGTTGGCTGCATAGCAGGCAATGCTCAGAATATCCACGACAGGCTTGATGGAAAAGTAAAGCAACTGCTTGCCGACTGGCAGATGAAACATGCCATTATGGATTTTTACGTGGTTAACACTAAAACCGGTAAGCCCGTGTACGACCTTAACGGCCAGCTTGGCCTGGCACCCGCCAGTACCCAAAAAATATTTACCAGCATTGCCGCCCTGGATACCCTGGGCAGCAATTACCGCTATAAAACAGAAACGGGTTACACCGGCAGCATTAAAGACAGTGTGCTTTACGGAAACCTGGTGATTGTTGGTTACGGCGACCCCTCCTTTGGCAGTTGGCGCTACCCAGCCACAAAAAGAGAGGTGATACTGCGCAATATAGCAGCCGCAGTACAACAGGCTGGCATTAAAGCCATTAATGGCGATATAGTATTAAACGACAGTAAGTTTGGATACCAGCCCGTGCCTGGTGGCTGGCCCTGGGAAGACCTGGGTAATTATTACGGGGCAGGTACCTGGGGCATTAACTGGAACGAAAACCAGTTTGACCTTACTTTTAAACCCGGCGATGAGGAAGGGGACGATGCCGGTGTCGCTGCCATAAAACCTGAACTGGCCGGCGGCTTAAGTAACCTGGTAAAAACAGGCCCTAAGGGCAGCGGCGATAAGGCCAATATATACCTGCCGCCCAATGCGCAGCAGGGCATAGTGGCAGGCACTGTGCCTGCGGGCGAAAAAAGGTTTACTATTTCTGGTGCCGTACCTTACCCGGCAGATGTATTTGGCGATGAGTTACTGGGATGCTTTACTAAAAACGGGATTGCTGTTAATGGTAATTTGGTAACAGGTTACAGCCTGTTTAACAACGGGCAGCAGGCACCCGGTTTTACTACCCCTTTGTTTACCAGCTATTCACCATCGCTTGACAGCCTGGTATATTGGTTCCTGCAAAAAAGCATTAATTTTTACGGGGAAACATTTGCAAGAACAATTGCTTTTGAAAAAACAGGTTTTGGCTCATCTGAAAAAGGGGTAGACATGATACGCAACTACTGGCAGAACAACGGTATTGAGAGAGGCAGCCTTAAAATGATTGACGGCAGCGGCCTTTCGCCCCAAAACCGCGTTACCGCTTCTGCCGAGGTGGCTGCCCTGCAGTATGCCAAAGGCCGCCCCTGGTTTAGCAGCTTTTACAATGCCTTGCCCACGTTTAACGGCATGAGGATGAAAAGCGGTACTATTGGCGGCGTTAAAGCGTTTGCTGGCTATCACACCTCCGCCAGCGGCAACCAGTACACTTTTTCCATCATCATTAATAATTACGAAGGCGATTTGTACAGCATTATGCAAAAAATGTACACGGTGTTGGATGCATTAAAATAGAATGAGATGCTGTTGGCAACGATAGCGGCCGCACGTATGCTTCGCAATCAAATATAAACTACCAGGGAATTTTATCCGGCAATGGCATAAGGTAACGTTATCGGCTTCCAGGTGTTTAAATACAAAAATATTTGCTCTATCTCCTGCCTGGTAAACCAATTGGGAAACGGCATGTGTTGCGTGTCCTTGTATTCCATTTGCAAAGCCTTTAAATAAGGGCTTTGTTTATACGCTTTTGCAGGGTTTAAAAGCAGTTGCTCAAACAGTTTGTAATTCATTCTATTGCCAATATCCATCAATGCAGGTGCTACCAGCTTTTTATCCATTGCGTGGCAGGCGGTACAGTTTTGTTTAAACAGATGTTCGCCTTTTGCAACATTGATAGCTGCTGCGGAAGTGTCAATAACCGCTATTACCGGGTTTGCAGCGTAATGGGATGTAGAAAGTTCCTCAACAAACAAATAGGCAGTACAAAATACAGCCGCACACATAAGTACAATTAAAACGCGCAGTTTTTTTAGTATAGGGTGCATAAAAAAAGCCTTTACTAAAATTACTTTAATAAAGGCTTTTTTAAAAAACTATATTTTATTTCATTGCGGATATTTAACCGGAGTAGTTGA
>CAZRDD010000427.1:0-4831 GCA_964598675.1 uncultured Parafilimonas sp. | reverse complement strand
TACTTATCAAAAAATTAGTCCGCAGGGTTTGCAAAATATCGGCAAAACGGTGGAACTTTTGGCCGCCGCAGAGGGGCTGGAGGCGCATAAAAATGCCGTTAGCATACGGTTGAAAGCATAAGGCTTAAACTTATAAAGCCGGTTTTCAACGTACCGGGTATTTAAAAACGAGCGATAAATGCATTTAATATTTCACTATTTAAAGCCTCCGTTTTTGCAGGAGGAGGGGAGTTAATATGTTTCAACTGGATAAGCTTACAAGGGAAAATATAAAAAAACTGGTGCCGTATTCATCCGCAAGGGATGAGTTTAGCGGGGAAGCAAAAGTGTTTTTAGATGCAAATGAAAATAGCTTAGGCTCGCCATTGCCTAAATGGTACAACCGTTACCCAGACCCCCACCAGTATAAATTAAAGGAAGTAATAAGAACCATAAAAGGCATTGCGCCGGAACATATTTTTTTGGGCAATGGCAGCGATGAGTGTATTGATTTGCTGTTCAGGTGCTTTTGCGAGCCGGGAAAGGATAATGTAATTATTTGTCCGCCTACGTATGGTATGTACGAGGTGAGCGCAAATATTAACGATGTTGAAGTGCGCCGTGCGCCTTTGCTTGACGATTTTCAGCTCGACCTGGTGCACCTCGAAAACCTGGTGGATAGCCACACTAAAATAATCTGGCTGTGCAACCCCAATAACCCCACCGGCAATTCGCTTAACCGGCAGGATGTAGAAGCTGTATTGAACAATTTTAATGGTATAGTGGTTGTAGATGAGGCATACATCAATTTCTCCCGGCAGAAGAGTTTTGTGCAGGAGCTGCCGGAGTATGCCAACCTGGTGGTAATGCAAACATTTAGCAAAGCATGGGGTTTGGCGGGTTTAAGGCTTGGTATGGCTTTTGCATCTTTGGCCATTATTGAGGTAATTAATCGTGTCAAGCCGCCTTACAACATTAGCCAGGCCACGCAGGAACTGGCACTTGAAGCGCTTGAAAACGCCGGCCAGGTGAATGATATGATACGCGAACTGGTAGACATGCGCGAGGCGCTTGCAGAAGTGCTGGCACAGGCACCCGGGGTGGAAAAAGTGTATCCATCGGATGCGAACTTTCTGTTGATAAAAATAAAAGAGGCACGCAAAGTGTACGATTTTTTATTAACAAAAGCCATTGTGGTGCGCGACAGGAGTAAGGTAAAACTGTGCGAAGATTGCCTGCGTATTACAGTAGGCACCGAAAAAGAGAATACAGACCTTGTTGAAGCATTGCAGGAATGGGTGGAGTTGAGTGCTGCAGGGCAGGCCGCAGTTTAATATCGTTTAAACAAGAGGCAAGATGCGCTGCTTTGCTGAAAAAACGGTTTCAATATTTGTAGTGTATAAATTAATCGTATGAAAAAAACTATTCTTAATGGCTTGTTAGTTGCAATGGCGGTAACCGGGACAAATACCCTGCTTGCCTGTAATGGTGACAGCTTAAACAAAACCAACACGGCCCCTGCCACAACAGTAAAAGCAGATGCAGACAATGCCGGGCTTACGTTGCCCTCTGGTTTTGGCGCATTGGTAGTGGCAGATGGTTTGGGTGAGGCCCGCCATATAGCCGTAACCAAACAGGGCGATGTGTATGTAAAGCTTAGCGACCTTAAAGATGGCAAGGGTATTTATTGGCTGCACGATGCCAATGGCGATGGTAAAGCCGATGAGCAAAAAGGTTTTGGCACGTATACCGGTACCGGTATGTATGTTAAGAATGGCTATTTGTATGCCTCTTCTGATGAAGAAGTGTTCAGGTATAAGTTAGATGCTGATGATAAAGTGATTGATGGTAACGCGCCGGAGAAAATTGTAACCGGGCTTCTAAGTCGCCACGAGCATGAAGCAAAGGCTTTCACGCTTGATAACAACGGTAATATCTACGTAAATGTTGGGGCGTACAGCAATGCCTGCCAGGAAAAAGACAGGACGAAAGGCAGCCCTGGTATGAAGCCTTGCCCCATCTTAGACTCAGCTGGTGGCATCTGGCAGTTTAAAGCAGATGTGCCCAACCAAACTTATGGCACGGGGGTGCGTTACGCCACTGGTTTACGTAATGTGGTAGGCATTAATTGGAACAGTACAGATAACAGCCTGTTTGTAATGCAGCACGGCAGGGACCAGTTGCACGACTTATTCCCCAACCTGTACGATGCAAAACAGAGTGCAGAGTTACCTGCCGAGTGTATGTTTAAACTGCAAAAAGGCACCAACTGCGGTTGGCCCTATGTTTATTACGACCAGATTCAGCATAAAAAGATATTGGCCCCCGAATTTGGTGGCGATGGTAAAAAAACGGCTGGCGAAGATGCGGTAGACCCCATCGTTGCTTTCCCCGGCCACCTGGCACCCAATGGGCTGCTGTTTTATACGGGCGCACAGTTTCCTGAAAAATACAGGAATGGCGCATTTATAGCTTTTCACGGTTCGTGGAACAGGGCCCCTGAACCTCAGAAAGGCTTCTTTGTTGCATTTGTGCCTTTTAAAAACGGTAAACCAAGCGGCGAGTGGGAAATTTTTGCAGATGGTTTTGCTGGTGGAAAAGATATAGCCTCCCCCGGTGATGCCAAACACCGCCCATGCGGATTAGCCCAGGGCCCCGATGGCTCTTTGTATGTATCGGATGATGCAGGTGGTACCATTTACAGAATTGTTTACGGAAAATAAAAAGACCTGATGAAAAAAATAGTAATATGTTTCGCGGCCATGTGCTGTTCCAGTTTGTTTCTTATTGCCCAGCAGGCACAGCCCGCCGAAGTGCAGGAGAGCATTGCAAGGGGTGAAAAACTGTACACGCTGTACTGCTTAAGCTGCCACCAAAAAAGTGGCAATGGCGTACCGCACATGAACCCGCCTCTGATTAAAACCAGCTATGTTACCGGCGATATTAAAAAGCTTGTTACCTGGGTATTGAAAGGGTCAACCGAAAATATACCGATTGATGGTAAAACTTACAGTAATAACATGCCTGCCCAGAATTACCTGAAAGACGAACAGATAGCCGATGTGCTTACCTACGTGCGTAACAGTTTTGGTAATACATCCTCTGCTGTTACAGCAGCAGATGTAAAAGAGGTAAGAGCAAGCCTTAAATAAAATCATAGTCTAAGAAGTTAGCGATTGGGCTGGTAAGCCCCGTTGCTTACCATAAACAGGCAAACACTCAATGTTCGGTATTTGGCAAATACAAGGTATTGCCCAACTGAATATTGAGTGTTGCTTTTTTACGCAGGCAGCACCGTATGTTATATTTTAAGCTGTTTTAGGCTTAATGTTGAATCTTACCGCTATTTTTGCCGCCAAATTTTAAAACCGAACCAATTAGTATAATGTCTCTACAACCTATCAGCATTGTTCATCCAACACCGCAAACCGACGGCCTTACAGGTATACGGGTTTTGTTTATTGATCGTGATGGTACCCTTATAAAAGAGGTGCCGCCCACTTACCAGATTGATGGCTTTGATAAGCTGGATTTTTACCCCTATGCCTTTACTTATATGGCAAAGATTGCTGCTGAGCTGGATTATGAACTGGTGATGATAAGCAACCAGGATGGCTTGGGTACTGCTATTTTTCCTGATGAAACGTTTTGGCCGGTACAAAATTTTATCACAAATAGTTTTGCCAATGAAGGGGTAAATTTTGCAGCCCTTTATTTTGACAGGACTTTTGCTAAAGACAATGCACCCACACGTAAACCCAATACGGGCATGCTGGCTGGTTATATTGATAATCCTCGGTACGACCTGGCAAACAGCTTTGTTATTGGCGACCGTATTACTGATGTGCAGCTTGCCAAAAACCTTGGCAGTAAAGCTATTTGGCTTAACAACGACCCAACCCTTGGTGCCGGTGAAATAAACGACACCGTAGCCGCCCTGGAACAAACAATTGCGCTGGAAACCACCGGCTGGAAGCAGATTTACGAATTTCTAAAACTTGGGCTGCGCACCGTAACACACGACCGTAATACCAGTGAAACAAAAATACATGTTGAGCTTAACCTTGATGGAAGCGGCAAGGCACAGGTACATACAGGCTTAGGCTTTTTTGACCACATGCTGGACCAGATTGCACGCCACGGTAAAATGGATTTGGTTATTGAAACCAAAGGCGACCTGCATATTGATGAGCACCACACCATTGAGGATACAGGCATTGCCCTTGGCGAAGCTTTTGCAAAAGCGCTGGCCGATAAAAGGGGGATGGAACGTTATGGTTTTGCCCTGCCGATGGATGAAGCAGAAGCCAAAGTGCTGATTGATTTTGGCGGGCGCAACTGGATTGTTTGGAATGCTGAATTTAAAAGGGAAAAGATAGGGGAGATGCCTACCGAAATGTTCTTCCACTTTTTTAAATCATTCAGCGATGCAGCTAAGTGCAACCTGAATATTGAATGCCATGGCGAGAATGAACATCATAAAATAGAAGCGATATTCAAAGCATTTGCCAAGGCTATTAAAATGGCCGTTAAGCGCGACCCATTGAGTAACTACCTGCCCAGTACCAAGGGGGTGCTTTAGTTTGGGGAGTATAAGGTAGGTTTGATAACAACATTTAATGCTGAAAGACAGTTTAAAAATGAAAAGTGGCTGCTCCATGTTAAGGGCAGCCACTCTTTATTTTAAGGGTAGTGTGTTTAACAATTTTAGTTCATTTTTTCAAGCCTGATGTTAAGCCGCTTATCCTTTCTAAAATACTCCATTACCATTACAAAGCCCTGCTTTGCAGGAAGCACGCGCAGGCGCGATGCTTCCGAGGTTAATTCAAGCCTGTCGTTTAAAAACTTGGTT
>CAZRDD010000426.1:0-4832 GCA_964598675.1 uncultured Parafilimonas sp. | reverse complement strand
GGTTTAACAGGCGCTTGCGGCCTGCGTTTTCACATTATTCAATCAGTTCACCATCTGCGGTGTATTTGTTGCCGCCCGTTTTTTCCTGCAGCGACTGGAATACTATAAACAGCCCCGGTATTACAAATACGCCCAGTATTGTACCTATTAACATACCCCCAATAGCACCCGTACCAATTGACCGGTTGCCATAAGCGCCTGCCCCGCTGGCAAACATAAGCGGCATAAGGCCAAACACAAAGGCAAAGGAGGTCATTAAAATAGGGCGTAACCTTGCTTTGGCACCTTCGGTTGCTGCTTCAATAAGCCCCATGCCTTTGCGCCTTCTTTCCAGGGCAAATTCCACTATCAAAATGGCATTCTTCGCCAACAGGCCAATCAGCATAATCAGCGAAATCTGCATATAAATATTGTTGCCAATACCAAACATACGGGCAAAAAGATAAACCCCGGATAAGCCCACCGGCAGCGACAGCAACACCGCAAAAGGCAGCAGGTAGCTTTCGTATTGCGCACTTAACAACAGGTACACAAATACAAGGCTAAGCAGGAAGATGTATATAGATTGAGAACCGCTGTTTTGCTCCTCGCGGCTGATGCCAGAATATTCGTAGCCATAACCGGGTGGCAGGGTTTCTGCCGCAGTTTGCTGAATAGCCAGCAATGCCTCGCCGGAACCAAAGCCCGGTTTGGGTGAGCCATTTACCGAAATAGAGGTAAACAGGTTAAAGCGCGAGATGCTTTCTGGCCCATACACCCTTTTAAGCGTAATAAACTCTGTCATGGGCGCCCTTGGCCCGCTGCCGGAGCGTACGTACACACTGTTAAGCCCTGAGATGTTGGCCCCGTACGCCGTATCGGCCTGTATCATCACCCTGTATTGTTTCCCAAATTTGTTGAAGTTGGAGGCGTATGAGCCGCCGTAATACACCTGCATGGTGGTTAAGATGTTATCCACCGTTATGCCAGCCTCTTTTACCTTGGCAACGTTAACGCTAAGCTCGTACTGAGGAAAGCCGGGGTTGAAGGAGGTGGTGGCATAGTCTATTTCAGGCCTTTTGTTGAGTGCAGCAAGGAATTTTTTAGATACCTCGTAAAAATCCTGGATGCTGTGGCCGCCCTTATCCTGTAACTGAAAGGAGAAGCCCCCCGTACCACCAAAACCGGTGATGGTGGGCAGCGATATGGAGAAGATGGCCGCCTCGCGGATGCCTGCCACCTTTTTGTTGAGTATTTTAATAACATCCTGGTTGCTTACGCCTTTGCGTTCGTCCCAATGTATAAGCTCCAGTATAACCATGCCATAGGCACTGCCACTGCCCGCCAGGAAGTTAAGGCCCACAATACGGAAAACGTTTTCAACCTCCGGTATGGTGCTGGCACTGTCTGCCACCTGTTTAACTATCACCGCAGTACGTTCCGATGAAGAGGCGGCCGGTAAGCTTATGGGTACAAAAATGGTACCCATATCTTCATCTGGTACAAAACTGGATGGAGTGGTTTTCATAAGATAGTATAAACCACCGCCAAAAACAACTACAGAGAGCAGCACTATCCATTTTTTGAGCGAAAGAAACTGTATGGAGCGGGTGTATTTTGCCGTAAGGTTATCGTAAGCTGCATTGAAACCCACCCCAAATTTTTGCAGAAAGTTTCTTTTTTCATGCTCTGGGTGGTGTTTGGGCGGCCTTAAAAACAAGGCTGCCAGCGCCGGGCACAGCGTTAATGCGTTAACGGCTGATATGATGATGGCCACCGCAAGGGTAACGCCAAACTGTTTGTAAAACACGCCGGTTGAACCACCCACAAATGTAACGGGTATAAATACCGCCGCCATAATAAGGGTAATGGATAAGATGGCACCGGTTATCTCGCTCATGGCATCAATGGCCGCCTTCCGGGGCGACTTGTAGCCAGCTTCCAGCTTGGCATGCACAGCTTCAACCACCACAATAGCATCATCCACCACAATACCTATGGCCAGTACCAGGGCAAAAAGGGTGAGCAGGTTGATGCTGTACCCAAAAATATAAAGGAAGAAAAATGTACCTGTAATAGAAACCGGTACTGAAATGCCGTGAATTATGGTGGAGCGTATATCCTGCAAAAAGATGAAAATAACCAGGAATACCAGCGCAAAGCACTCCAGCAGGGTATGGATAACTTTATCAATGGCTGCATCTAAAAACTTGTTTACATCCACCAGCGTGGTGTAATGTATACCGGGCGGAAAGGATTTTGCTGCCTCTTCAATAACCGCTTTAGACAGGTTGATAACATCCCTTGCATTGGAGCCTGCCGTTTGGCTGATGGCCATACCAATGGCGGGCCTGCCGTTAATGGCACTGGTGTTGGCATAGGAGAGGGCCCCGATTTCTACGCGGGCAATATCTTTAAGGTGCAGCAACTGGCCATTGCTGTTTGATTTTATGATGATGTTTTCAAACTCCGAAGGAGATTGAAGTTTGCCTGTATAACGTATAATGTACTGAAAGCTTTGGTTGCCCCTTTCGCCAAAAGCACCGGGGGCCGCCTCAATATTTTGCTCGGTAAGGGCAGTAGAAACATCCTGCGGGGTAAGCCCGTATATTGACATAACATCGGGTTTCAACCAAATGCGCATGGAGTAATCGCGGCTGCCAAAGGTTGTTGCGCTGCCCACGCCCGGCACCCTTTTAATCTGCGGCAGCACATTAATGGTGGCGTAGTTTTGCAAAAAAGTTTGGTCGTAAGCAGGGTTGTCGCTGTACAGCGCAAAAATAAGCAGCATGCTGCTCTGCTGTTTTCTAACGGTAACACCGGCTTTTGTAACCTCCTGCGGTAACTGGCTGGTGGCACTGGCCACCAGGTTCTGCACGTTAACGGCAGCTTTATCGGGGTCGGTACCCACCTGGAAATACACGCTTATGGAGGCACTTCCATCATTGCCGGCGGAGGATGTCATGTACGTCATGCCCTCCACGCCATTAATGGCTTCTTCCAGCGGTACAATCACGCTTTTAAGCACCACATCGGCATTGGCACCTGTATAGCCAGCAGATACCTGTACGGTGGGTGGCGCAATATTGGGGTATTGTGCAATAGGTAATTTTACCAGCCCTAAAACGCCCAGTAATACAATAATTACCGATATAACGGTGCTAAGTACCGGGCGCTCAATAAATCGTTTAATCATATAATTATTATTGGGCTATTTAATGGTATTGTATATGCTGTCTGCATTCACCGGCCTTGGTATAATCTGCGCATCGTCTTTAAGGCTTATCAATCCGCCTACCACTATGGTATCGCCTACCTTAAGTCCATCGGTAACCACCAGGTATTTTCCATTGCCTGCGGGCGAGGCAGTAATAGCCACACTGGCCACTTTTTTATCTTTGGTAACTACGTATACCAGTCTTTTATCCTGCAGTTCGTAAGTGGCGCTTTGCGGTATAACTATGGCCGAATCAACCGAGCCTGGTATCCTCACCGTGGCGCTGGCACCGCTGCGTATAATGCCCAGCGGGTTGGGAAAGGTGGCTTTAAAAGCCGCTGAACCTGTTTCCGTGGCAATTAAGCCGCTGGCGGTTTCCACTTTACCACGCTCCGGGTAAACAGTGCCATCTGCCAGTAATAATATAGCCTCTGGCAGCCCGCTGAGTTTTTGCTGGATGGAGGCCCCTGTTTCGGTAGCCAGCAGTTGCAGCAACTGTTTCTCGTTAAGGGAGTAATAGGCGTAAACATTACCAATATTGCTGAGGGTGGTAAGCGGGTTGGCATTGGTGCTGTTAACCAACGCGCCAACCTTGTAAGGTATGGTGCCAATAACACCATCCTGCGGGCTGCGCAGTATGGTATAGCCAACATTGGTTTGTGCATTGGCAAGGGCGGCCTGTGCCTGTGCAAGGGCCGCTTCCTTTGCCTGTAGTGTATATTGGGCAGCTTCAAGCTGGTACTTGCTTACAATATCTTTCTCCACCAGCGGCCGCACTTTCTCCACATCCATTTTTGCTGCGTTAACACTGGCAACCGCACTTTTAATACTGGCAGTGGCGGTTATTACGTCCTGCTCGTACTGCGGGTTGCTTATGCGAAAAAGCAACTGGCCTTTGGTAACCGTTGCGCCTTCCTTTACATAAATAGCATCCACGTAGCCATCTACTTTTGGCCTTATTTCTATTACCTGCTGGCCTTGTATGGTGGCAGGGTAATCAAAATTTACATCTGCTTTGCGCGGCGTAAGGGTAATTACAGGGTAGTCTTTTACCTGTTGTCCGAAGCCAGCGCCCGGCTTCCCCTCCTGGTTATTTCCGCACGAGGCTATCATTAAGGACGTAATGGCAAGGACGGAAAAACTGGTAAGCTTAGATTTCACAGTGCTTTTTTGTTGGGCAAAATAGTTTATTATCATCTTATATATGCTGAAAACTTTACAAGAGGTTTAAAGCTAAGGGTGGTTGCAGTAAGCAAAGTACAAATGCGGCCAACCCTAAAAATGTTGCGACCAACCAGTTACACCACTTTGTTATACCGGGCGAAGCATACCCGCTGCTGAAGCCATGGCCAGTATAAAATAACCTGTTTTTGCCGTGAAAAGGGCTGCAAAAGGCACCACGCTTGTTTATGGCCTTAACATATTTTTAAGAAAATAAAAATTGACGATATTTTATTTAAAATATTGATTATTATATAGTAATAGTATATTATAAGTTATAATACATTAAAAAACAGTTAACAAATGAATACCTATTCGTAATCAGAAGGCTACCATTGGTTACAAAAGTTAAGGATATTTTTGACCCGTCTTTCGAACCATTAATAAACCAAATGATTGCTGTATGAAGATGAAA
>CAZRDD010000425.1:0-4850 GCA_964598675.1 uncultured Parafilimonas sp. | reverse complement strand
GGGGCAGGCTGGCTGTCATCACCAAAAGCTGTCTCGTACTTTCGCAAAGGGGTGGTAATAATAAAGCTGTCAATATTCCAGCCCTTAAGCGTAAACCTGGGGTCGAAGTGTTTACCGGCTGTATCTGGCACAAAAATTAGTGCGTGTGAATCATACTGGGAATTTTCGAACGATAATCTCAGCGACTGTTTATCGAATGGAAAATGGGATATTTTCCAGGAGTCTTGCATTACACACTGTATTTTAAGCAACAGGTACATGCGCCCACCAGACGAATCAAGCGTAGAGAAAGACTTGGTAATGCTTTTGGCCTGCGGTATTTCCAGGTTCTGTACAAAATCAAACACCTTGTTTTTATATTTAAACCATACCCAAAAATCAACAGTATACTCATTTTGTTTAAAATCAATATCGTGTATGCTGGTAATGTAAATACCAGTTTTAACGGTGTCTTTTTGTGCATGTCCATACACCCCACCAAATAAAACAATGACTGATAAAAGTGGAAGTATGCGTAAAATGGCTTTTTTCATTTTATATGGTTACGTATAAAGGTAGCGGCATAACATTACACGGCATTACTTTTTGCATTCAAAAACCTTACCAACCATCTTTTACAAGTGCTTAAGTGTAGTTTGGCACACTGCATTACCCATCCTACCCATTTATTTTACGAACGGTAACGGCCAAAATAAATGCTGCAACTAATTTTGCAACACAGGTAACCCAGCCATTCACCAACCATTTATGCCAAAACTAATAGTAACATTTATCTTATTTTTTGTTGCCACCGTGCAGGTATTTTGCCGGGGTGGTGGCTCAGGTGATTTTCACCAGCAATACCAGTTACATATTAACAGGGCTAAAACACTTATAAAAATTGATGGTGATTTAAGCGACTCCGCCTGGAGCAATGCACCCACAGCGGGCGATTTCTGGAAAAAATACCCCAACGACCTTGGCAAGGCCACCCGCAAAACCGAGGTAAAAATGCTTTTTGATGATAACTTTTTGTACATCAGCTTTGTTTGCCACGATTCTGCGGATGTAATTATACAAAGCCTTAAAAGAGATGTTGGCCACGACAATAATGAGTCGGTTGTAATTGTGCTTGACCCCATGGACCAGCGGCAGGATGGATTTTGGTTTGTATTAAACGCATTTAATGCGCAGTCGGAAGATCAACTGCACTATGGCACCCAAATAACCTACAGTTGGGATAATAAATGGTACTCGCAAACCAAACGTTATGCCGACAGGTGGACGGCTGAAATTGCCATCCCCTTTAAAACGCTCCGCTACTCTACCAGCCGAAAAGCATGGGGCATAAATTTTGTAAGGGTAGACGAGAAAAACTTTGAATACTCTACGTGGACACATGTACCCTCCAACTTCCGCAGCTCCGACCTTGGCTATACCGGCGCACTGGTGTGGGATGAGCCACCACCTTCGCCTGGCAAAAACATGGTATTTATACCATATACCACCGGCGGCATTGACGGCGACCAGGAAAATGGGCGGCCTACAAAAACAAATTTCAACGCTGGTTTCGACAGCAAGCTGGCAGTTACCCCTTCGCTTAACCTGGACCTTACCCTCAACCCCGATTTCTCGCAGGTAGAAGTAGATAAACAGGTAACCAACCTTACCCGTTATGATATTTTTCTGCCGGAGAAACGCGGCTTTTTCCTTGAGAACGCCGATTTGTTTGGCGGTTATGGCGCTCCGGGTTATATATCGCCCTTTTACTCCCGCACCATTGGGCTTGACAGGAATGGCAACCGTATACCCATTATTGGCGGGGCCAGGCTATCGGGCAACGTGTCAAAATCTACCCGTATAGGGGTGATGAATATGCAAACCGGCAGCAAGGGCGATTATTATGCCGAAAATTTTACTGCTGTATCGGTAAACCAAACCGTATTTAAGCGGTCGGCCGTTAAAGGGTACTTTTTAAACAGGGAAAGCTTTGCACCAGAAGCCATTAAACTAAAAGACCCGCTTAATAACTGGGGCCGTAACTCCGGCCTGGAGTTTGACTACAGCAATTTACCCGGTACATGGACGGGGTATGCCAGCTACCATCAATCGTACAAACCCGGCATTACCAACGAGGATAAGTACATTGAAACAGGCGGCACCTACAGCAACAAACACTTAAAATTATCGCTGGATGCGCTGTCTGTAGGCACCAATTATTATACTGATATGGGCTATGTGCAGCGCATAAGCAACTACGATGCTGTTAGAGATACCAGCATAAGGGTTGGGTTTAAAAACCTGTACAACAGCATTGCCTATAATATTTTTCCGGCCCACGGCAAAATAGGGCAACACCAGCTTGACCTTGAAACTATTTATTACTTTAACCCCGATTATTCGTTTAACGAGCGGGAACATACCTTTAAATACAACCTTAATTTTAAAAACACCTCCGGCTTTATGGCCACAGCCTTTGCTGATGAGGTTAATCTTTTATACCCTGTAGCCTTTACCAAGGGAACCCCGCTGCCAAAAGCACGTTACAGCTACGCAAACTTTAGCGCAGGCTATTATTCCGATACCAGAAAAATATTAAGCTATAACATTGCCGGCGGGGGTGGCAGCTTTTACAACGGCAGCCTGCAAACATATACCGGTGGGGTAACATGGCGTAAACAGCCACATATTAACGTTACCCTGCAGGCTGAATACGACAAGCTAAATTTTCCCGGCACGTACGGCACATCGGAGCTTATGCTGTTATCCTCCAACATTGAAATTAATTTCAGTACCAAAATATTCTGGACCACTTTTTTGCAATACAACACCCAACAAAACAATTACAACATCAACAGCCGCTTTCAGTACCGGTATAAACCCATGAGCGATATTTTCCTGGTGTACACGGATAACTATTTCACCACGCCCCTGCTGAAAAATAAAAACAGGGCCATTGTTTTTAAAATGAATTACTGGTTGAATTTGTAAGGGCACGTTAGATACAGTTGGTTGATACGGCTATGTACAAAAAGCTGGTGCACCTGTGCTAAAAATTTATTTCATCCAAACTTGCAAACTTATACCCTAAGCCTTTTAACGCAGGCACCATTATTTTTATCGCTTCAAAGGTTTTGTTATTGTTTTTGCGCAATAAGCCCAGTTCATCCTGCTCAGCAGTGCAGTCGTGCATTACTATTATCCCTTTACCAACCTTTATGATTTCAGCCAGGTATGCTTCGGCGCACGCCTCAGCGCTGCTCAGCTTACCCCAAAAATCCCAGTCGTTCATGTTAACATCCCAGTCTATTGGGCCAGCATAATATCGGGCAATATCAAGGTGCTGGTTCAATGCATCTGCGTAACCATCGGGCCAGCTTCCGTAAGGTGCCCTGAAGTACAATTTTTGGCTGGCGTTAAACTTCACTACTTCGTTATGTGCGGCCACTATTTCCTTAGCAGCCTCACGATAGGATGGCAACCCGGAGAAATTGGGGTGATTAACCGTGTGGTTGCCCACAATATGCCCCAGTTCAACAAGTCTTTTTACAATTTCAGGAAATTCAATGGCATGCCTGCCCAGCACAAAAAAGGTTGCCTTAATATTTTCCCCGTGAAGATATTCCGCTAACCGTAATGTTTTAGGGCCGGGGCCGTTACCTGCGGTTACTCCGGGGCCATCATCAAAAGTAAGGCACAGGGTTTTGGCAGGCAGTCTATCCCCTTTTAATTGCGTTTGGGTAAACATTTTCTTTCAAAAATAAGGAATAGCAGGTGTGTATTTTAGCATATGCCTTGCCAATATATAAACAAGCCTGCACATAACTTTTTCCCTCCTTTTTTCTCCAGTCCCCAAAATCCCCTATCTTGCGCCAGCCTTCCGTTTATCCCCATTTTCTCCCCCCTGGCCGCGTTGGTATAAAATTTGTTTTTATATTAATGGGAAAGTTCTTAATTTTGCCCTCCTTTTAATTTGGGCTAATTAGCAGCAGGTTTTACATTTCGTGGCTTTTTATGTGTAAAATATTCATTGTTAATGATTTTGTAAGCTTGTAACGCCCCGTAAAAAGGGATGGCGAAGCAGCCAGTTAGAGGATTGTTTATAGCAAAACCGGAGTAAATACAGATATGTCATCAACAAAAGTTCAAACCAGGGTAAGTTTTGGTAAAACCAAGCACCTTGCTGAAACCCCTGACCTATTAGACATTCAGTTAGAATCTTTCCGCGAATTCTTCCAGCTAGAAACCACACCGGATAAGCGTAACAACGAAGGCTTGTTCCGTGTGTTTAAAGAAAATTTTCCTATTACGGATACCAGGAACATTTTCGTGCTTGAATTCCTGGATTACTTTATTGACCCGCCACGCTATACCATTGAGGAGTGTATGGAACGCGGCTTAACGTATGCGGTGCCCCTTAAAGCAAAGCTGCGCCTTAGCTGTAACGATGAAGAGCACGTTGATTTTCAAACCATTGTGCAGGATGTGTTCCTCGGAAACATCCCCTACATGACCCCCCGTGGTACTTTTGTTATCAATGGTGCGGAGCGTGTGGTGGTAAGCCAGTTACACCGTAGCCCCGGCGTATTTTTTGGCCAGAGCGTACACCCCAACGGTACCAAAATATACTCTGCTAGGGTTATTCCGTTTAAAGGTGCGTGGATGGAGTTTGCTACAGACATTAACAATGTTATGTATGCTTACATTGACCGTAAAAAGAAGTTTCCGGTTACAACACTTTTACGTTCAATAGGTTACGAAACAGATAAGGACATTCTTGAACTGTTTGGCATGGCTACTGAAGTACCTGCCGAAAAGAAAGCCCTTGAAGCACATATTGGCAAAAAACTTGCTGCCCGCGTGTTAAGAAC
>CAZRDD010000424.1:0-4853 GCA_964598675.1 uncultured Parafilimonas sp. | reverse complement strand
AAAATGGAGACCTCCATTCACTGGCATGGTATATTATTACCCAATAAAGAAGATGGTGTTCCCTATTTAACTACATCACCAGTAAAAGCAGGTGAAACTTATACATTTACTTTCCCATTAATTCAAAGCGGCACTTACTGGTATCACTCTCACACCATGCTGCAGGAGCAAAGTGGGTTGTATGGTTCTATTGTAATACATCCTGCCATTGAGGAGCCAAAATTGAAAGAATATGTAGTGCTGCTGTCGGACTGGACAGATGAAAATCCCCACCAGGTATTGCGTTACCTGAAACGTGGCGGCGAATGGTATGCCATTAAAAAAGGCGCATTGCAAAGTTATGGTGAGGCCATTGCAGCAGGCTATTTTAAAGATAAACTTAAACAGGAATGGCAGCGTATGCCTGCCATGGATGTATCAGATGTTTATTATAATAAATTTTTATTGAACGGGCATGAAACAAATGAGTTGAAAGATGCAAAGCCCGGCGAAGTGATAAGGTTGCGTATTATTAATGGTTCAGCATCCACTTATTTTAATGTGCAATATGCCAACAGTTATATGCGGCTGATTGCTGCAGATGGAATAAATGTAACACCCATATCAGTTACTAAATTGGAGATTGCCATCGCAGAAACGTATGATGTTTTGGTTACTATTCCAGAAAATGGCGCAGCAGAACTAAGGGCTACTTCCTGGGATGTAACTGGTTATTCATCTGCCTATTTTGGTAATGGTCCTGCAATAAACGCACCCGATATTCCTAAACTCAATTATTTTAAAATGATGAGGGAGATGGGCAGTATGAAAATGAGTGGTATGAACATGGGCGACATGAATATGAACCAGGGAATGGACATGAAGAATACGGATATGAAAAAAATGCAAATGCCATCAGACACCGCAGCCCCTAAAATGGATATGAATACGGGCAATATGGATGGCATGAACATGGGAGCAATGCAGGGAATGGCTGTGGACATGATGCCACCAGGTGAATTTAATTATAATATGCTCCGGGCTTTGCACCCCACAACTTTAGATTCCAGTTTAAAACCAAGAGAAGTTAAATTAGCACTAACCGGCAATATGTTGCGGTACGTCTGGTCTTTCGACTTTAAAACTTTATCTGTTGCCGATAAAATCCATATCCGTAAGGGTGAAAGGGTAAGATTTATTTTAACCAACAATACCATGATGCGGCATCCCATGCACCTGCACGGCCACTTTTTCCGCTTTATTAATTCCCAGGGAGCGTATTCACCCATGAAACATACATTCGATATCAAACCTATGGAAACAGTTACCATCGAGTTTGAAGCAAACGAGCAGCAGGACTGGTTTTTTCATTGCCATATTTTATATCACATGATGAGTGGTATGGCTCGTATTGTAAGTTATGAAGGCAGTGAGCAAAACGAATTTGCAAAAACCGGCTACAAAAAATTAAAGAAAGAAGACAATGCGCTTTATCCGTGGTACGATTTATCGGTACACTCCCAGGGTGCCTGGTTAAGCGGCAATATATCCAACAACAAAAATGCTTTAGAATTTGAAGGAAGAGTTAGCTGGAAAGGTAATTATGAAACAGAAACACACCTGCTCCGCTATTTAGATAAAAATCAATACTTCGCATTGTATGCCGGATTTGATTCAAGAGATAATAAAACATTAGCACTTTATAATAAGCCAAACAGCAAGGACAACCGCCATGTATTTGATGCAGGCTTTTACTATCTGCTGCCTATGTTGGTTCGTTCGGAATGGCGGATAGACCAAACAGGAAGATTGCGTTTGCAATTAGAAAGAAGGGATTTACCACTGAGCACTAATTTTTTCATGGACTTTAGGGTAAATACCGATAAAGAATATACAGTTGGTTTCCGGTATATGGTAGCAAAATCTTTTTCTGTCAGTACCAATTACGACAGTGATTATAAATGGGGTGCAGGGTTAACATGGCATTATTGATTGTATTATTTGAACCGAAATAAAATAGAATCTATTTTTTCACCTAAAAAATAATAATATGGAAATGCATAAAATGGAGAACATGCCAATGGCACACAAATCTCAATATTCAAAATTAATCTGGATGACAGTTATCTCCTATATCGCCATGTTTATATTGATGTATTCAATGGTTGATAAGTTTGCCAATGTTATTATCAATGTTAACCAATTTTACATGGCAGCGCTTATGACGGCTCCTATGATAATAATTGAAATGATAATTATGGGTGGCATGTACATGAATAAAAAACTAAACCTGATTATTATTTCAATAAGCGCTGTGGTGCTTGTAGCCTGCTTTTTTTTTATAAGGGTGCAAACGGCAGTATCTGACAGGCAATTTTTAAAATCAATGATACCACACCATGCTGCGGCATTGTTAATGGTGAATGGTGCAAAAATTAACGACCCCGAAATAAGAAAACTTGCCGATGATATTATTTCATCACAACAAAAGGAAATTGATTTTATGAAGGCCAAATTAAAAGAGATGGAGAAATAAGTGACGGAATAATCAGCATGTATTAATGAGGATTAAAATAAAGGCTGCTGTAAGTAAAAAAAATGTATTGATATGGGACATCGTCATCAGGGGTATATTTTACAGTTAGGTTTTGTTTATACTTCAGAATGTGTGAATGATGTAATTCCTATCTGAAGTTGTGTAATGTTTGCCAGGGTTCACAGATTTAACTTGAGCATGTTGTGAAAATTAATTCGCAAGTAAAAAAATAAAATGAAAAAAAATACATATTCAATCAGGAGGTTCAGAAATCTTTCTTTGTCTTCATTTATTATTCTCGCTGGCATATTTCCAGCCTACAGCCAGCAAATGCCGAAAATGAATACGGATTCTGTAAAAGTTAAAAATGGCAATGATAAAAGCAGCCGAATGAGCGAGAATGACGAAATAGCGCATCCATTCTTTACACACATGGGCATGCCTGAAGCAGTTGGCACCTATAGCTTACGGCTTGCTGCATTAGCAACCCGAATGGATGGCAAAACAAAAGGGGATTTTGCTTTCCACTTTGAAACCGGTCTTTCGAAATTTGTTGGGTTGCATATCCGTAACGATAGATTTTTAGATAATACCCACACTGAAATAATGTTTCAGTTCGCCGCAATAAGAAGTAAAGATGGCATGAGTGGTTTTTCTCCCATTATTGAGTTTGAAATTCCTACAAAGAAGGGTGCAAGCCGAATAAATACCCTCGTTGGTTTTTCCACTGCTCTTGTCAGGTCCCGTTTTGCTTTTAACCAGGTACTTCATTATAACCCACGGGAAGATATGGTAGATGGTAGTGCAGCATTGGTTTATAAGTTGAGTAACAGAGTGTTTTTTGTGGTTGAAATGTTAGGCAATAAAATGCCCGATGAGAAAGCTGTCATTAACCTGCTTGGTGGGGTGAAGATAAAGCTTAATAAAAATATTATACTTGGAATTGGCTATCAACAACCAATTACAACTAATAAGGAATTTTCGTCGCAATATATTTTTCAGCCAGATATGGAATGGAAAAGGTAATATCAAAAAATAATAAGCCGGGCAATATTTTACCGCCTTTCTAACTAAAAAATACAGAAATGGAACATCAACATCATAGCAACACCAGTGACACAGGTACAATGTACACCTGCCCAATGCATCCGGAAATAGTGCAGGACAAGCCGGGCAATTGTCCTAAGTGTGGAATGAACCTGGTTCCTGTAAAAACTCAAACGGATTTAGCGGCCTCAGGTAATCAATTTATTGATAATAAGCAGCCGATTGGTCATGAAGGTCATCATCATAACGAAGCGGTAAAAGCCGATTCAAATAAAGGCCCGCAGGATTTTCAAAAATATACCTGTCCCATGCACCCACACATTCTGAGGGATGCGCCGGGTAAATGTCCGTTATGTGGTATGACATTAGAGCCGGTTGTAACTGCAGGTGCTGATAATGTTCATGGAAAACATAATAAGCACAGTGGTATGATTGCTGATTTTCGAAAAAGGTTTTATACCGTATTGGTGCTTACAATTCCTATAATGCTGCTATCCCAAATGATACAGCATTGGCTGAATATTCATATTAGTTTCCCCGGTTCAAAATATGTATTGCTGGCACTATCCTCTGTTGTTTTCTTTTATGGCGGCTGGCCTTTTCTAAAAGGATTGGTAGATGAAGCCAGAGCAAAGAACCCCGGCATGATGTTCCTGATTGGTTTTGCCATAACAGTTGCTTATGCTTATAGCGTAGCCATTGTGTTTGGCTTGCAGGGTATGGATTTCTTTTGGGAACTGGCAACACTGATACTCATCATGCTCTTGGGACATTGGATAGAAATGAAGTCAGTAGCAGGAGCTTCAAGGGAGTTGGAATTGTTGGTGCAATTGATGCCTTCTGAAGCACACAAAGTAAATGGGCAAATGATGGTTGATGTTAAAACAGACACCCTGAAAGAAGGCGATTTGATATTAATAAAACCCGGTGAAAAAGTGGCAGCCGATGGAATAATTGATGATGGCGAAACCTATTTGAACGAAAGTATGCTTACTGGCGAAAGTAAACCGGTGCAAAGAATAAAAGGAGAGAAAGTAATTGCCGGTTCTATCAACGGAAATGGAGCCATTAAAGTCATTGTGTCGCACGGTGCAAAGGACTCTTATTTATCGCAGGTAATAAAGCTGGTGCAGGATGCACAAAACTCCAAATCAAATACACAACTCTTAGCAGATAAGGCAGCAAAATGGTTAACTGTTATTGCGATTGTGGCAGGTATATCAACCTTTTTATATTGGTATTTAACAGGACAGTCCCTGTCGTTTGCTATGGAGCGGATGGTAACGGTAAT
>CAZRDD010000423.1:0-4855 GCA_964598675.1 uncultured Parafilimonas sp. | reverse complement strand
CTCACCCAAGTGGTTAAAAAACTTAAACAACACTACCAACATTCAGTACAAGTGCATCCCTGTTTTAATGCAAATGTATAATAGCCATATTGCCAGGCTTTTAATAGTGTATTTTTTAGCAGCAAAATTAAATTGATATGCGGTGCAGCCGCGCATGGGCCATTTTAATAGTTTTTGTATAAAGGCTTCGATATTGCTTCCAACGCTGCACCTTTTTAATGATGCTATATAGAAGAAATTTTAGCCTTCTTTTTTTTAACGGGTTTGTTTTTGCTGAACTGTAATATGATAGGTGATATAAGCCTTTTTAAATATGCGGCCGGGTGTATAACTTATAATCCTGATAACAACTTTGTATAACCCATCGCTAAGGGTGAACTCTTTTGACTCGCCAATTTTTACAGGGTACTCAGTACCCCTGCCGTTTAAACCGGTTTCTATTTTAACAATGTCGTTCTCTAACCCATTAACATAAACTATTATGCCGTTTATTATAGAGTTTTGATAGTTTATGCCTGCATACCTGTCAGCATCATAAATAATTGCATAATCGGGGGCGGCAGTGGGCAAACTGCTAACTGGATTTAAAAGCACTTTAGCCGAAAACTTATCAGCATTTAATTTTTGAGAGGCTAGTTGCTGCACTTTAGCCTCTGCCAAAGAAATGCTGTCTAAAATACGGCTTTGTATAATTGTAAGCTTAGCAACATCTGCTTCGTTATTCGATGATTTTGCTTTTTCTATTTGTTGCTGCACGTTACTTAAATTTTCGTGGTGCATATTTAAGGAGTCATCGTAATGTTTTATGGTAAGGCCCAGTTTAACACTGCTGTCTTTAAGGTTGATAATCTTTGTCGCAAAAAATTTGCTCACTTCCTCCCAGGAGCTTTTAAGGTCAGCATCCTGTGTAGAAAGCGATAGTACATGAAACATTTCTACAACATTATCGTACTTATGCAAAGAGTCTGCTTTCTCCATGTTGCTGTACTGCGTAATATATGCATTAAGGTAGGTATTCTCAGCTGTTCTCGAACTTATCTTAAGTTCATAGTTTTTAAAAACAGCTGTTGATATTACGCCTGCAACGCCTATAATAAAAGTACCCAAAAAAAATTTCTAAAATTCAAGCCTGTAGCTTATTAATTTCAAACGCCCGTCTTCAGACAGGGGCTCCTCTGTATTGCCCATATAAAAGTTTTTATTTATCAATTAAGCAAATTCTTGTAATATATCATTATACCCAAACCATGCATTGCATTATATATTGTATCAGCAATGCGTACAATTATACTTAACCATGCCCATACAGCGTGGTGCTGCAGCAGTTTATGTACATGTTACAAAAAACTACCCTTTAATGGTGTAACCAACAAAAGCAGCCTTATCATCAACGTTTGCTAACAGGCTGCCCCATTTTGTCTGCACTTCTGGCTGTTCAGGGTCGCAATCCGGCTCGTATTTGCCATCCATTCGCAAAATGCGGTAATTTGTTTGTTTTTTTAAATGGCTATAGAGGTTGGCTGCGGGCATTTTCCACCCGTTGAGTTTAGTAATGTTGGGGTCGCTTACGTCCACGGGTATCATCGCCACCAATTCGGGGTTGTTCATTTTTTCAAGGTATTCGGGCAGTGTTGCATTATGGCTGGCATGGTGCCCAACCTTATATAAAACAGTTTTTTGCAGCAGGCTGTCCAGCTTTACCGCAGGGTCAGTCCATTGTATTGTTTTCCACGACAGCCAGTTGCCTGTTTGTGCATCCCCCACAAACAGCAGCACTTTTTTAGCCTCCACCAACTCAAAAGCCAGCACAAGGCTGCTGTTGTTAGTGTAAGTATCCAAGTAAAGGGCCAGTTGTTCTGTTTGGTCAAGCCAATCCAGGTCAATTGCCCTCCATTTGTTTTCTGGCTTTTTGTATACGCTGTTAATAAATTCATTATCAGTAAATGGTTTGGTGAATTTTTTATCAAACGGAAAAAAAGCTTCTTCTGTAATTGTTTGGTCGTCTTCAAAATTGGTTAGGGCGGAGTGCAGCCCATCGGCTATGTTTGCGGCGGCAGTAAGCTTACTTTCGTACGATTCCCCTTTTCCGGGGTTGATATCAAAAAGCAAATTATTATCCCTGGGCGGGCCAAGCACGTATACTTTTACGGCACCTGGTGCCAGGCCGGGCAAATCTATTATTTGGCCGGGCGAAAGATAACTTACTTTTTTACCAATTGCTTTAAGGTTGTTTATACCATCCTGTGGTACCGCAGGCGAGCCTCCTGCAGCGGCTGCAAGGCCATAAAAACCCAGCACGTCCTTTATATGGTCTGCAACATCGTTCTCTTCTTCTTCATTTGTATGGCTTGTTAAGGGTGTTGGCAAATTGGGCATCAGCGCACTTATTTTTTGCAGTTTATCAACCAGCTTACGCTGGCCGTTGGCAATAAGGGTGGCTTTCTCATCGTTTGGGTCGTCAAGCCAGCTAAGCCACACTTCTTTCATCCCAATCTCTTTGAAAATATCTTCTGCATGCACAAAGCCCGAAAGGTGGTCGTTATGCTGATGTGTGCCAATCACCACGTCAAAAGGTGCCGGGCCTCCTTCTGCAAGTTTTTGCTGGGCTTTAATATCGGCTGCCACCGCTTTCATCCGCTCAACCGAGGGGCCACCATTGCGGAAAGAGCCGCAATCAATCAAAACGCTGCTTGTAGCAGCACCATCTGTAAAATGGATGAGGAAGCAATCGCCCAACTCCCCAACCTTATACATTTTTATGTTAACATCTATATTTCCCATAAAAGTTTAATGAAAATGAAGGTGAGCAAAATTGATATTTTCAAAGCCTGTGTTGTTGCCGTACATAGAATCGGTAAACGATGCATCCTGCCCTGTGGTATTGTTTAACTGGTAAGCCAACTGTGCCAAAAAGCGGGCATTGCTGCCTATGTGTTTGGTTATTACGTAACTAAGCTTAAAGTCTTTTGAACTGTCGAAGATGATTGTTGAGCCGCCACGGAACTTTACAGGCTGAAACCGCCCGTTACCCTGATCAACCATCACTGTTATAGATTGTGTAATGGTTACAATAACCTGCTCAAGCACCAGGCCATCGTTGCCGACCCTGTAGGCTGGCCTAACCTTGTGTATTTCAATGGGAGTATTTACATTAATGTTTTCGTTTATTTCGGTGCCCGCATCGTCTCTAAAATTTATACTTTTTGTGCGCAACCCAAGCTTATCCAGCAGGTCTTCCCACTCATCGCCCAAGGCCACCCCACTTTCACTTACCATTAACCGGTGCAGATCCCGCTGAATTTCCTGCGATTTAAGCCAAACCTCCTTTCTGTTAGTTAAACTATTTAGGTCTCTAACCCTGTTTTTCAAAAAAGCCGCTACTTCATCCATTGCTCCCTTCTGCCGTGGCGAAAGGTCAGGTGCTGACCACTGCAGGCTTTCTTCAGAAAGCGTTGTTACGTTTTGTGGAAAAATGCCCCAGCTTCTAAAGGCATCAATAAGGGCCACTCTGTAAATTCTCTCATCACTTTTGGCAAATTCTATATCTGCGGTAACAAGGGCCCTCAGGTATTCGCCAAAATTTATGTCTACCGGGGGGCAGTAATCTAATGCCCGTATGGCTATGTTAAGCAGGTGTTCGGCAATGTTGCAAATTTCTTCTGCCAGGCGTTGGGCAAGGTCGGGATGTATGGCCCCTTTGGGCAAAACACCGGTGCCGTTGGTAGCAATTCTAAAAAGATCGGCAGTTTTAAAGTTGTACACTTTAATAAGGGCATCAAAAAAAGTAGCCACCAGTATACTGCCACGTTCGTGGCACTCATTGGTGGTTTGGTACAGGGTGGCATCGGGTTTGCGGCGGTCCCAGCCACCATTGGCATTGCGCTGGCCAATAGCGCCGCGCAGGGCACCCCTGCTGTCTGCAAGGGCAGTACCCAATTGTGTGGCCATATCGCCCAAAACGGTAAAGTGATCAAGATTGCCATGTGCATTTGATAACTGGTTAACCACCAGGTCGGTAATGGTAAAGCGCTGAAGCAAGGCAATAATATCGGCAAACCCTTCGTGAAAAGCAGCCACATCCTTGTTGGTATCCTCCATGTAACGGGGGTGTATACTATCAAGCAATGCGTGGGTTACCTCGTGCGCAATAATATCTGGCGACAGGCAACTAAACACAGCCCCGCCCGGAAAATTTGTCCCCTGCACCTGCCTGGCGGCCTTAAAATAGCCAAACAGGATAGCTTTTTTATCCCTGTGGTAATAGGCATTGGCTGCACGGAATGCATGGGGGTAAAGCCTTATTTTTTCAACATATTCGTTTCTTACAAATTTTTCGTTTTCGTATAAAGGCCTGGGTGCCCATATAAGCTTGCGGCCCAGTGATTGCTCAAAATGCATCAGCGTTTTCATGGCTATAGTGTACACAAACTGCTGGTGAAATTGAGGGTTGCCCTCGCTGGGTTTTAAGCCGTTTTGCGACAGCACTTCAATAGCGTTAAGGTTAACCGGGGCGTAGTAACATTTACTGGGCGGGTCAATATCCATTACCTCAAAATATTCACCCACTGGGCCAGGTGCATCTGTAAGATCTTCCCAACGTACACGGTAAACGGTATCGTTAATGGCCATCGTTTCTAACTGGGTGGAAAAGCCGGGATCGAGTGTGTACCCCCGCAGGTAACGGTATACTGGTGTAGGCATAGCGGTGTGGCTGTTTTTAGCAAAGGTTTACAATAGTCAACCTAATCTACTAATTACAATTGGCATTTGCAAGCTTTTGCCTCAAAATATTTTAACCCCGGCAAGACTATAAGTAATACTCCACAAGAAGAAAAAAACAGTCTAAAATAAGAAA
>CAZRDD010000422.1:0-4884 GCA_964598675.1 uncultured Parafilimonas sp. | reverse complement strand
TTCGGGCGTGATGCCATGTTCTTCGTTGTAGGCCTGCTGAATGGCGCGGCGGCGGTTGGTTTCGTCAATGGTGCGCTGCATGCTTTGGGTCATTTTATCTGCATAAAATATTACCAGCCCGTCTACATTACGGGCAGCACGGCCCGCTGTTTGGGTAAGCGACCGCTCGTTGCGCAAAAAGCCTTCTTTATCCGCATCCAGTATTGCCACCAGCGATACTTCCGGCAGGTCAAGGCCCTCCCTCAACAGGTTTACGCCCACCAGTACATCAATTTCGCCCAACCGTAACTGGCGTAATATTTCTATACGCTCCAGCGTATCCACATCGCTGTGTATATACTTGCTCTTTATGTTTATACGGTGCAGGTATTTGTCCATCTCCTCGGCCATACGTTTGGTAAGGGTGGTAACCAGTACGCGGTCGCCTTTGGTATCACGATGAACAATTTCATCCAGCCGGTCATCAATCTGGTTGATGGAGGGGCGAATGTCAATAGGCGGTTCCAGCAAGCCGGTGGGCCTAACCACCTGTTCCACCACTATACCCCCGCTTTTTTCCAGTTCATAATCGCCGGGCGTGGCACTTACAAAAACGGTTTGGCCGGTAAGGTCTTCAAATTCGTGAAAGTTAAGCGGTCTGTTGTCTAAGGCGCTGGGCAGGCGAAAGCCATAATCAACCAGTACCAGTTTGCGGCTGCGGTCGCCGCCATACATGCCCGCAATCTGCGGAATGGTCTGGTGGCTTTCATCAATCACGCACAAAAAATCTTTGGGAAAATAGTCCAGCAGGCAAAACGGCCTGGTACCCGGCTGCCGCCTGTCAAAAAAGCGTGAGTAGTTTTCAATTCCGTTACAAAAGCCCAGTTCGCGTATCATTTCAAGGTCGTACTCCACCCGTTCTTTCAGGCGCTGGGCCTCAATTACTTTGCCGGTACTTTTAAAGTATTCATTCTGCAGGCGCATTTCATCCTGAATTTCGTACAGCACCTGCTGCATCATATCTTTTGGTGCCAGGTACAGGTTGGCAGGGAAGATGGCCGCATTATCAACCGTGGCAATACGCCGGTTGGTTTGCACATCAATGGTTTCAATCTCTTCAATTTCATCCCCAAAAAAAGTAATGCGGTAGCCATAATCCACATAAGGCAGGTTAATATCCACCGTATCACCTTTTACCCTGAAGGTGCCGCGTTTAAACTCAATCTGGGTGCGGTTGTACAGGCTGTTAACCAATGCGTGTAAAAATGCCTGGCGGGCAATAACCTGCCCTTTTTGTATACGTACCACGCCGTTGGCAAACTCCGTAGGGTTGCCAATACCATAAATGCAGCTTACGCTGGCCACCACAATAATGTCCCGCCTGCCGGTTAGCAGTTCGGCGGTAGCCTGCAGCCGCAGTTTATCAAGTTCCTCGTTTATGCTAAGGTCTTTTTCAATATACGTATCACTAACAGGCATGTAGGCTTCCGGCTGGTAGTAATCGTAATAGCTTACAAAATACCCAACAGCATTGTCGGGGAAAAACTGCTTAAACTCACCATACAGCTGTGCCACCAATGTTTTGTTGTGGGTAAGCACCAATGTTGGGCGTTGCACCTGCTGTATTACGTTGGCCATGGTAAACGTTTTACCGCTGCCGGTAACACCAAGTAATGTTTGGTAGCGCTCACCATTGTTTAAACCCTCCGTTAACTGGGCGATGGCGGTTGGCTGGTCGCCACTGGGCTGGTATGGAGCTTTTAGTTGAAAAGGCATGTAACAAAGTTAGTAAAAGAAACTGCAAACTGCATGTGCGCATAACCCACACAAATAGTGTCGTTGGCCTTGTTTTATTTTACATACATAGCAAGTAGTATGTTACAGGCCAAAAACAGTTAACCCGCCACTTTTAAAATATGCTGTAAATCAATATAATAGCTTTTTAATACCAACATACTAAGTAAGTATTTAATTTTGCAAAAACCTACATTATATGAAACCAATATCCATTCGCGAGAGGTTGCACCTTATTATTGATGCATTGCCGGGTTCGGCCATAAACGAAATATACTTTTTGCTTAATACCAATTACAGCGAGGTTATAAAAAAAACATTGCTCAGCGAGAACGGTGATTTCTCAAAAACCGAGGTTGATTTAATGCTGCAGCAGTACTTAGCCTAACGTATATTACACTTTCTGTCAAGTCATTCTGTATTACCTGCCCTAACATTATTACTGTCCGCACCTTTGTTTTATGCGCTGCTAACTTGGTTACAGCCGTTGTTTTAATTCCACCTGCATCAGCCGCATGGCTGTATGCCCCCGCAACCTTACCTTTGCCAAATAATTTACAGGCTGTTATAAGCGTGCAACTTTATACACGTATACTAATCAATATGAAAAATATCCGGCATAGGCTGCCCGTTTTGTTTTTCATATCTTTTATGCTAAACAATGCGGCAGCGCAAAATACTTTACCAGCAACCGACACCACCCGCAACCTTAAAAAATTGCACCTGTTAGGGCTTCCCGCAATTTCGTACTCGCCAGAAACCCGCATTGTGTTTGGGGTAGGCGGTTTTGCGGTATTCAGGCTGGGCAGCGATGTGCTGCACACCTCGCCCAGCCAGGTTAATGTTGCTTTGGCTTACACGCAAAACAAACAGCAGATATACACCACCGCCTTCCAGGTATACACCAACAAAAACAAGTACAATATTTACGGCGAGGCTGGCTACTATAAATACAACTACAACTATTACGGTATTGGCAGGCACGAGGTACCTAAGGAGCAGTATAGTGCAAATTACCCGCGCATTAAAGTATCGGTACTGCGCAATTGGGCGCCCCATTATTTTGCGGGTATACGTTACCAGTACGAGAATTATCAAATGACTTCCACCTTGCCCGGCGGCGAGCTTTCCACTGGTGCCATCCCCGGCAGCACGGGCAGCATCAGCAGTGGTGCAGGTATTGTACAAATTCTAGACCACAGGGATACCGTATTGTACCCCACCAAAGGCTTTTGGATGGAGCTTGCCCTGCTATACAACAGCAAAAGCCTGGGCAGCACCAGCAACTACGGGCAATACTCCTACGATGTTACCTATTACAAGCGCATTTATAAGAACATAGTTTGGGCCAATGAGCTTTATACAAAGTATATTGATGGCAATGCCCCATTTGAGCAATATGCTTTTTTAGGCGGAAACAAAAAACTGCGCGGTTTTTACGAAGGCCGCTACCGCGATAAACACTCGCTTATAGTGCAAACAGAGTTTCGCGCATTGGTGTATAAAAGCATTGGCTTTACCGTATTTGGCGGGGCTGGCTTTTTGGGCAGCGATGGTGAGTTTGTACGCTTTAACCTGCCAAAGTTTGCCTTTGGCGGCGGCTTACGATATGTGCTTAATAAAAGCGACCACCTTAACCTGCGGCTGGATTATGCCCTTAGCAGTTTCAGCAACATTACCGGTGGCTATGTGTATGCCACTTTTGGCGAGGCTTTTTAGCAACTGCCGGTAAGCACAATTTACCTGTTTAATATTTTGGCCTCTATTGAAACTGTATGCTGATTTTTACCAGGAAGCCTGTGGCTTTTAACGTACCTGCTTTGCAATAAACTTTACCCCATTAATAATTTGTGGCCTGGCACGGGTACACTGGTTTATGTAATTATTATACCTTTACGCCCTTAAAAAAATTAACATGTACAGCGCAGAGGATATTAAAAAGCTTGTGGGTACTTATGCCGCCCAGTTTGTTGAACAGGACTCCGTGATAGGGCTGGGAACAGGGTCAACCGTTTACTGGCTGCTGCAGGAACTGGGCAACAGAATACAACAAGGGCTGCGCTTTACGGCTGTGCCAACCTCCACACAAACACTTACTATAGGCCGGGAACTGGGCATACAGTTTACCGAACTAAACAGTGTTGATGAGCTTTCTATTACCATTGATGGTGCCGACGAGGCCGACCCGCAACTGCAATTGATAAAAGGCGGTGGTGGTGCCCTGCTGCAGGAGAAAATGGTGGCTGCCGCTACTAAAAAGCTCATCATTATTGCAGACCATACCAAAGTGGTGGATACCCTTGGGAAATTTCCGTTGCCGGTAGAGGTAATACCTTTTGGCTGGAAGCACGTACAGAAACATATTGCCAGCTTAGGCTGCGGTAAGGTTGTGCTGCGTACCAAAAACAACGAAACGTATATTACCGATAACCACAACTATATACTGGACTGCTGGTTTAATAAAATTGAAGATGCGGCAGCACTTAACATTGCCTTAAATGGCATACCCGGCGTGGTTGAAAATGGGCTGTTTATTAATATGGCCAAAGAAGTTATTGCAGGCTACCCCGATGGCAGCATTGTAACGCTTCCCCATTAACAGAGAGGCTTTTCATTTAATCGGTATGCCGCCTGTTGCGTATAAGTTCAGCAAAAAACAGCACCAGGAAGATAAAAAACAACACCCTGGCAATTTCTGTGGTGCTTGTGGCAATGCCACTAAAGCCAAAAAAACCGGCTACCACGGCAACCGTTAAAAATATAAGCGGCCAGCGCAACATAGGTTAGCATTGTTAAATTAGTAATCAAATACGCTTTTTATCGTTTCATAAAACGTGCCAAAACCAAATTGGGTTAGCTGCAACCCCTGTTAGTGTTTGGGCAACGGCCGCTGTTTTGGGCAAAACTTTTAAACCCGGCCCATATTTTAAGCCGCTTAAAATATTTTACTTTTGCTGGCTATGCCCGTAAAAAACTACCACGCCGAAAAGTTTAAAGAGATATACAGTAAGCTTAACGAGCAGCAACGTATTGCCGTAGACAATATAGAAGGGCCCGTTATGGTTATAGCCGGGCCTGGTACCGGTAAAACGCAGATACTATCCGCCCGTA
>CAZRDD010000421.1:0-4885 GCA_964598675.1 uncultured Parafilimonas sp. | reverse complement strand
TCTGTGCTTCGTTTTCCTTTCTTTTCCGTTAACAGTGTAAAAGTACAACGGGTACCAGCGCCATGCAAATCAAGTTCAGTGTGTTTTTATTATGTCAAAGCGGCTTTTTCTCTTTCAAAACCCTTGTAAATAAAGGCGTACAGCATAAAAAGGCTTTTATAGCCAACGGTTTTTTTGCGCTCCCGCACCTGCGAACTCCTCAAACAATCAAACTTTTCAAACTTTCAAACAAAGAACGGAGAACACAGAACCAGGAATCAGCGGTCAAAATAATCAAAAAAAACTGCGGTCAAAAATTTGGGTGCAATGCTTTTTGGCGTAGATTCGCACCCGCCTTAATAAAAAAGGCCCTCTGTAGAAACAGACGACCTCTAACGATTGCTTGCCATATGAAAATTCTTAATAATCTTTTTTCGTGATGACCGTCGGTGAACGATACCCCGTCATTTTGGCCTCTAACAGAATTTCTTGCCCAAACGCGATTGCTTGCTGTATCAAAAGCTCTCTCTGTTAATTGCAATGTAAAAGTACAACGGGTTAATATATCATTCCTGCCAACATTGGCTTTGTTTTATCATGCCAAAGCCTTCAAAAAATAGCGAAACCCTTACCAGTATTGCTTTTCGCAAAAAGAAGCCTATTATGCCCAACCGCTTGGGGGTGTTTTAAAATGTGCAAATCGGATAAGTTAAGGGTAAAATAATACTATAAAAACGGACCACAGATAGACCACTGATTGTAAAGCCAGTTTGAATGTTTGATTGTTTGAGCGTTCGAACGTTCGCAGGTGCGGTCACTATAAAAGGTTGGGTTGTTTGTATTAGGGTGTCCTTCTTAATTTAGGTTAGTGTAAAGCATAATACGGGTTGTGTGAAAGGCCCATCGGGCCGATATGTTAGTAGCAAGACATGTTTGGTTTGTAGTTTTTAGTTTGTGGTTTGTAGTGATGGAAGCACGATATAAAAAGGCGGAAGGTTGAAGGCAAAAGGTGTAAGGAAGAAGGCGTAAGGCTTAGGAAGCTCGATATAAAAACAACCAGCCCCAAAATAGAATAACTGTAACAACAAACGCAAGCCCACAAGCTAACTTGAAACGGGAGTTTAGGGATGGATGAAACAGCGTAAGTAACAGCAGCCAAAACACAAACGAGCCGATACCAACGTATCACGCAACAGGCTAAAAAGTAAACACATGCGCCATTACACAGGGGGAGGCGATGGCCAGGCAAAGCGGCGGAGCTTCGCGTTTGCCTTGAATTGCGAAGCACATCATTGAGACCATTGAAAAAGACATTAATAACCGAAATAATTTTTTGTTTCTTTTTGCATTAAGGCAAAAAGAAAGTTAAAAGGCAGGCGCAGCCGGAAGCAGGCAAGAGCCGCAAGAAGGTTTGTAGTGTGTAGTTTGTGGTTTGTAGTGATTGAAGCATAATGTAAAAGGCGGCTAATAACGCAAGCCCATAAGCTGGCCTTAAACGCCAGTTTAGCCCTAAACCAAACAGCACAAACAAAAAAAGCCCTCGTTTTTTACAAAAAATATTGCGAAAGCTTGCATCTGCTGTGCAGATGTGGTATATTACGACAGCAAAATACTCAACGATGCCCGCCACAAATTCCAAACTCACCACAGAAAGCTTCACCAATCACCCCAAAGTAACCGAAAGCCTTGCCCAATTAAAAGCAGCCTTTAATGGCGAGGGTAAAAAGCCCTTTATTGTATCCGACGTGCTGGATGAGGAAGGCCACCAGTATGTAAACCTGGTGCAAAAAGGCGGTGGTGTGCTGGGCGTGGCTTTGGTTGGCTATACCTATGTGCTTGAGCAGATGGGCATACGCTTTTTACGGCTGGCAGGCACCAGTGCAGGGGCCATCAACACATCGCTGATGACGGTGATAGGTAAAAAAACCGAAGCCAAATCACCCAAAATATTAGAGGCCATTTGCGCCCTTAACTTTTTTAACCTGGTAGATGGCCACCCGGCTGCACGCTGGCTGATTAAAAGGTTTATTACCCATCAGGATTTTACAGCCCGCGCCAGGAAAGTATTTGGTATTGTACTGGGTATACTTGCCCTGCTGTTTGTGGCGGATATTGTGCTGTTTGGCCTGCAGCACAAATGGCCGGTATTGGAGGTATATGCAAAGCTCAGCTTTATATTAACCGGTTTTTACCTGTTGCTGCTGGGTACGGCAGGCGCATACATTGCAGGCCTGCTGAAGCGTTTAAAAAACTCAGGCTTTGGCATTAACCCCGGCGACTATTTTTACGACTGGATTAAGCAGCAGCTTGCTGATAACGGCGTACACACGGTTGACGACCTTAACAACAAAGCTGGCGAAGCGATACCGGGCCTGCATTTAAGGCCGGGCATTACCAGCCCGGAGGGGCTTAACGGTTTGCTTAAGGGCGATGTTACCTTTATAACATCGGAGCTGGTTACACAAAATAAAATTGAGTTGCCCAAAATGTGCAACCTCTTCAGGCCTGCTGCGGAAATTAACAAGCTGCCGCCAGCAGGTTTTATAAGGGCCTCTATGTCTATACCCGTATTTTTTGAATCATACTACATTAACGATATACCCTGCAACCACCCGGATATACTTAAAAGCTGGGAGGATACTTTTGGCGAAGCCAAACCACCCACCAAAGCCAGGTTTGTTGATGGGGGCATCCTCTCCAACTTTCCTATTAACCTTTTTTACAACGGCAATGTGGCCCGGCCCAGGCTGCCATCGTTTGGTATTGACCTGGATGATACCAAACCGGGCGAGAAGGAGGAGGATGCCGCTGCATGGACGCTGGCCGGTTATGCAGGCCGCATGTTTAACACCATACGGTTTTATTACGACAAAGATTTTCAAATAAAAAACAAGGTGTTTAAAAAGGGCGTGGGCAGCATACCCTTATGGCAATACAACTGGCTGAACTTTTTTTTAACCGACCAGGATAAGATTGACATGTTTGTGGCGGGAGCTGAAGCGGCTACCAAGTTTTTGCTGGGCTTTGATTGGGAGCATTACAAAAACGACCGCGAGTTTATGCAGCAGGAACTTTTGAAAAACAAAAAGGGCAAATAGCCTGTAATGCTTTACCGGCAGACCTTACAGGCAACATGCGGCAATGGGTTTTTATAGCTGCACAACGTTACAACCGTACAAGTGTGCGACGCAACAAAAGCCCAATAGCAGCACTGCAGCATGGCTCACCTAAAAAAAGCGCTGCATTAACGCTGCCCATTTTATACATAAAAGCTAATTAAAAACAACTACTATGGCACTTAACATTACCAATACATGGCTTTGGTTTTGCATAAGTTTTGGCGTTATGCAACTGGCTGCTGCTGTTATGGGGCAGCTTAGCAAACGTTTTTATACCAACGATGGCACGGTGCGCAACTTTAGCGTGCTTGACCTTGAATTTGCGGCCAGCGCCAGCGAAATAGCCAGCCTTATAAAAGGCATTTACCAGCTGCCGGATGCGGCTAAAAGCAAGGCTTGTATAAAGGCGCTTAAAGGGCAATTGTATGTTGATTTTATTTTTATGCCTGCCGCGTATGGCTCTGTATTTTTGGCCTGCATTAAAGTAAGCACCATGCTTGCCACACATTGGGGCCAGCATGTTTTTGTTGTACTGGCCTGGCTGCAACTGTTGCCCTGGCTGTGCGATGTGTTGGAGAACTGTTATCTGCTGGGCAAAATTGTACCCCAGCCATCGGTTACGCCACCCAATTATTTTAAACTATACCAGTTAAACGAGGTGCTAAAATGGGGCCTCAGCTTAACAGGAGCGGTATGCAGCATTGCTGCCTTGTTTTATTTTTGGCTGGCCGGCCATTTTAGCACCGGCAGCTTACCCTACCTGCTTATTGTTTTGGCCGAAATAATTGTTATACCCCGGCTGGTAAAGGGGCTTGCAGGCAATAAAACAACATAACATATTGCGCTGTGCTGTTCTCAACGCAAATTAACCTATGTGTTTAACATACTCGCGCAAGCGCGAGGCACAAAGTTATTTTCAACACATAGAAATATAGTAACCATAGATACACATAGTTTGTATAAAGATGGAAGGGGTTGAAGAAGATAATACTATACACATTTCTATGTGTAACTATCTTTCTATCTGCCTATGTGTTTAACAAAATCGCGTCAGTGCAAAGCTGTTCTCACCGCATAGCCTTATCAGGCTTTGTTTTTCCATTTTACTTTGCGGCCCACAATAACTTTAAATACAAAGGGGTCGGTTACGTGGGTTACGCCAAAACCGGCGGCAGCATTAAACTCCCATTTGGGGTTATTAAGCATATCGTATGAAAAATACACAGCATGCTCCTGCTCGCCCAGGGCGGGGAAGCCATTTACCGGCCCCATGCTGCCGTAATACTCCACACCCAAAGCGCCATTTTTAAAAAAGGCGTAATCGGCTTTTATACCGGGTTCAAAAACGGGGGTGGCATCATCGTACTTGCTTTTAAGCGATATGCCAAAGGCGGGGTTAAAAGCTATATAAAGTTTCTCCCATTGTTTATCAATAATGGGTCTTAACTCAATGTTCCAGGTTTCGGAGGAGAACTGCGACTGCTGGTAACCCACCTCCATAGAGAGGCTGAGGCCCACCGGCAGGTGCCATTTTTCGGGGGCCATAATGCGGGGGCGTATGTGGCTGCCCACAATTTTGTAGCCGTTGCCGGGGGTATAGTTGGTAAACAGGTATGCGCCAATTTCAAAATTATCGGTAATGCCGGTGGTAATTTCCAGCGTTTCGTGCAGGGCGTGGTTGCTGGGCAGTACGCCATCTTTTACGCTGGTTTCGCCCTTAAAGGTGTAATTGCTGTGCAGCTCGAACATGGTGCTGCCCTTGGCCTGGGTTTGCGCCCCGTAAATCT
>CAZRDD010000420.1:0-4896 GCA_964598675.1 uncultured Parafilimonas sp. | reverse complement strand
CAGCTTTATGGTACGGTACATGCTTTTAAGGTTTATATTCATCAGCCTGTCCCAATCTTCCTCGGGCATTTGCATAATATTGCCCCCAATGGCAACACCGGCATTATTAACCAGTACATCAACCCTGCCATAGGTATTTATAGCCAACTGCACCAGGGCCTCCACCTCTGCTGTAATGCCAACATCGCATTTAACGGGCAAAAATGTACAGCCACCGGTATTTAAGCGGGCAGCTTCTATGGCAAGCTTTGCCTCATCAATATCACCAGCAATTACAAAAGCACCCTCGTTTATAAAAGCCTCGCCTATGGCAAGCCCTATGCCGTTGGCCGCCCCGGTTATAATAGCCACCTTGTTTTTAAGTCGCATGCATCTATTTTTTAAGTGTAAGGCTAAGCCAGTAGTGTTCAATTTCCTCAAGGCTTTTGCCTTTTGTTTCGGGTATTACTTTTAACGACAGGTACAGTGCCGGGGCGGTTACCAGGGCAAACAACCAAAAGGTGCCCGCCTCGTGCAGGTTTTCCAACAACCAGGGTGTTAACTGCCCCACCAGCGCAGTACCCACCCAAAGGGTTAAAGTGGCCAGCGACATGGCCTGCCCGCGTATTTTTGCGGGAAAAATTTCCGACAACAACACCCAGATAACAGGCCCGTACGAAAAAGCAAAACACGCAATAAACAACAGTATAAAAAACAGCAGCAGGTAGGCATTGCTAACATTAAAATAAAACAGCAGCCCAATAATAACCAGGGAGGAGATGATACCTGTAACACCATAAATAAGCAGCGGCCGCCTGCCCAGTTTATCAATTTTCCAAATGGCGATTAACGTACATAACAAATTAACCAGCCCAATAATAACCTGGCCGCCAAGTGCATCGGCAACAGGCAACCCGGCGCTTTCTAAAATTTTGGGGCCGTAATAAATTACTGCATTTATACCGCTTACCTGGGTTAAAAAAGCCAACGAAACCCCTATAAGCATGGGAAGCCTGAAGCTGCCGTTAAACAAAATGCCAAGGCCACCGCTGCTCTCCTGCTGCAGGTTGGCCTTAATATCATCCATTTCCTTAGCGGCCCCGGTGGCGGTTATTATCTTGTTTAAAATGGTGAGGGCTTGTGACTCCCTGCCCTTAACGGTAAGCCACCGCGGACTTTCGGGCACGGTAAAGAGCAGCAGCAAAAACAGCACCGCAGGCAATACCGAGGTACCCAGCATAATGCGCCACACTTCGCTTACCATAAGCGTATGCAAAAAACCGCCCGACTGCATTAACCAGGTATTGTGCGTTAATTTTAGTAAGTAAGCATTGCTGAAATACGATAAGAGTATACCCGAGGTGATGGCAAACTGGTACAGCGCCACCAGCCTGCCCCTTTTATGGGCTGGCGACAGCTCCGATATATACAGCGGCGACACCATAGATGCCACCCCTATGCCCAGGCCACCTACAAAACGATACACCACCAATTGGGTAAAGCCTGCCGCAAAAGCACAACCCACAGCTGATATGCCAAAAAACAACGATGAAAGAATAAGCACTTTTTTACGGCCAAAAGCATCGCTTAGCACACCAGCCATACACACCCCTGCTATGCAGCCCAGCAGAGCTGAACTTACATACCAGCCCGTGCTTACAGCATTAAGGCCAAACTGGGTTGAAACAAAATTGATGGTACCTGATATTACAGCCGTATCGTACCCAAATAAAAAACCACCAATAGAAGCAATAACAGCCAACCTGTTAATGTAATTAACCCTGGACGTTTCTGACAGCATCGTTTAGTATTTATGAAGGAGAAAAGCAACGTTAGAGTGTAAACTTAAAACTTTATTGTAATAATAATATGTACAAAACCGCAGTACAATACATATTATTAACATGAATATGCGCTTTGGCACATCAGCCTGGTAAATGAACGTTTTAAATTTTAGCGCGGGGTGAGAGGGGTATATTAAATACTTATGGCACAAGGTTGCAACGCTGAAACCTGCCTACGCAAATTAAAAGCGCAGGCAAACTACAACATGGCAACAAAAGTACAAGCCGCAGGCACCGAAGCACCCCTTATGCGGCAAACCCTTTTACAGGTATATACTGGCTTTAATGTATTGGCGGCTGTTGATTATTCTGTTGCCTGGGCGGCCGCCTGCTCAATACCTTGCTGAGTAACTGAGGCATCAGCACCGTGCGCATCTGTCAATATCTTATTTATAGCTTCTTTACTAACACCCTGTTTTTCAGCAATTTTAGCAGTAAGCAGTGTTTGCGCTTTTAACTCCCGCAGTATGCGCGGTATACTAAAAACAGCCCTGGTAATAAATACGCCAATAACAAAAGATACAATGGCGAATATGAAAAACGTGTAGGCCTGGTCTGAGTTGCCCATTTGCAGAAGATGCGATTTCATAAAAAAATGGTTTGGGTTTAAAGTGGTAATTTTTAAAAAAAAAGACGGAAGTCCCTATTAAAAAAGGTAGTTACAAAAGCTGAAGGTGCAAGAAAGCAAATTGATAACCCTTTGATTATCAATAAGAGGACCCGTTTAAAACTATCTCCACCATATTTTTTTATCGGCACCGTTCCATTCATCAGCTTTTTTAACAAGAGCTTTTCCTTCCTCACCGTGGCCGTTAGAAAAAGGATCATCGGAGTAGTCGCTAAAATAGCTGTCGTAAATAAAGTAGTTGCCGTTAACCTTTTGCATATACTTTGTTTCATGTGCAATATCGGTACCTACACTGTAACGAAAGAATACCAAAACAAAGTCTTTGCCTGGAATTGAATCAACTTCAGAAACCTCCATCGTTTTAAGCACTTCGTCTTTATGATTAAATAGAAAGTTAGCCTTAAGGGCAATTTTTTTGTACCCATCTTCAGCAATGTTGAAAGAATAAATTTCTTTCAGTGTTTCTATAGGTGTTGCTTTTGCTTCGGGGAGTGGTGGAATGGCTGCATTTTTGTTACTACAGGCAAATAAGATACACACAAAGGGCAGGGCTAAATATTTCATAGTGTTTATTTTCCTGCAAAATAGAGTTTTTATAAAGACAGCAGTTTCTAAAGGATGGATTTATTTAGGCAAATTAATATTGGTAAAACTCCCGGAAAAACACTCCCCACAAAAAAAAAGCGATACACAAATTTTGTATATCGCTTTTTTTGTTGTCCGACAAGGATTCGAACCCTGACAAACAGAACCAGAATCTGTAGTACTACCATTATACTATCGGACAATCTGACCGGCCTGTTAAAAAACTACCGCTGCTATTTTGGAAACGCCAGGCAAATATGCCTTTTGTTTCTCTTTAAGTTGCCCAACCAAGATTCGAACTTAGACAGACAGAACCAAAATCTGTTGTACTACCATTATACTATTGGGCAATTACCAGCCATTTTTTGTGATTGGGCTGCAAAAATAAGGGTGTATTAAAAATGTTCCAAAAATATTTAGCTTTAAACCAAAAACAGTTGCCTAAAATATTGGCATCAAAGTATTTATCTTGCACTTTCAATGTAAAAATTGCCGCCTGTATGACAGCTATTAAACTTTTGCTTACCGGTTTCGCATTATCAGCCTGCACATTTGCCGGGGCGCAACAGCAGCCTAAAAAATGGAAACTTGCCTGGCAGGAGAACTTTAAAGGCAAAAAATTAGATACCAGCCGATGGAACTACGAAGTAAACGACTGGGGAGGCGGCAACAACGAGCTGCAATATTATACCGCCCGGGATAGCAACCTTTACCTTAAAGGCGGTCTGCTCCACATACGTGGCATAAAAGAAGATTACCTTACCAAACACTATACCAGCGCCCGGATAACCACCAAAGGCAAAGCCGATTTTACCTTTGGCAAAATGGAAATACGTGCCAAAATACCCACTGGCAGGGGTATGTGGCCTGCTATATGGATGCTGCCCACAGATGAAAAATTTGGCGGGTGGCCTACCAGCGGCGAAATTGACATTATGGAAACCAAAGGCCAGTACCCCGATACCCTGTACGGCACCATGCACTTTGGCAACAAATGGCCCGGCAACCGCTACAAGGGTGGTGTTACCCAGCACGAGGCCCCCGGCGGTTATGGCGACGGCTTTCATACTTATGGTATTGAATGGCAAAAAGATACCATTGCCTGGTTTGTAGATGGCAGAAAATACTTTGAAACAAACATAAGCGACGCGGCGGGTTACACCTACCCTTTTAATGAGCGCTTTCACTTTATTTTAAACCTTGCCATTGGCGGCGGCTTTGTTGGCGACCCGGATGAAACCATACAGGCGCGCGAGTTTTTGGTGGATTATATAAAAGGATATAACTTACCCCTACCGTATTAACCTACCATATTATGCAAAGAAGAAAATTTTTACAGCAGGCGGCCATGGCCGGTGCTGCCATAGCTGTATCAAAACGCGCGGCAGCTACGGGAAAGTTTGCTGATTTTCCTGCTGTACGCGTAGCCGAAAGCCAGCGCAGGTTTAAAAGCACCGCAGTGGAACAGCTAATAACTGAAATAAATACCAATATTGGCAATAAGGAACTTGCCTGGATGTTTGGCAACAGCTTTCCCAATACATTAGATACCACCGTTGAATACTCCAACAAAGGCGGCAAGCCCGATACCTACGTTATAACCGGCGATATTGATGCTATGTGGCTGCGCGACAGCAGTGCACAGGTATGGCCTTACATACCCCTTTGCAAATACGATATGCCGCTGCAGCAGCTTATTAAAGGCGTTATAAACAGGCAGGTGAAATGTATTTTGAAAGACCCCTACGCCAACGCTTTTTATAAAGACGGCAGTAAGGTGAGTGAATGGAAAAGCACTGATGTTACCGACATGAAGCCCGGCATACACGAGCGTAAATGGGAGGTTGACAGCCTTTGTTA
>CAZRDD010000419.1:2983-4898 GCA_964598675.1 uncultured Parafilimonas sp. | reverse complement strand
AAATTCGATAAAAAAAGAAGATACAAGTAGCATACAGTGTGTCGCCGCCATAAGTGGCAACTATGTATGGCATGCTTGCCCCGTATTTACGGGTGCTTAAACCAATGGGGATAATAATGATAAAATACGCCAGGTAAATAAGCCGTTTTTTAAAAAGGGGCATACGTTGATGGTTTACACGCTCAAGGTTACGGTACTTGTTTAAGCTAAAATAGCAGTTGCAACCCAATAAACTAGAAATTTCACAACAATAATCCGGTTGTTTTTGCGCGTTGTGTCAAAAGTCTTCCGTGTTCTAAGGCTAAAAAGCAGCTATAATCCTTTCAAACCTTAATATCGCGGTACTATCTCTCAAAACAACACTTACCTTTGCCGCCTTAAAAAGGCCCGTAAAACAAACGGGATGTGTCTGCTGATGAAACAAGCCAACAGTGCTTGCAGCTGCAGGCGTTCAAATTACAAGAAGCATGAAATACGGAAAGGAAATAAACAGGCGTAAAACATTTGCCATCATATCTCACCCGGATGCGGGTAAAACCACCCTTACTGAAAAATTTCTGTTATTTGGTGGTGCCATACAAACAGCCGGTGCGGTTAAAAGCAATAAGATAAAAAAACATGCCACCAGCGACTTTATGGAAATTGAGCGGCAGCGCGGTATATCCGTAGCCACCTCGGTGATGTCGTTCGAATACATGGATACCCTGATAAACCTGCTGGATACCCCCGGACACAAAGACTTTGCCGAAGATACCTACCGCACCCTTACCGCGGTAGACAGTGTGGTATTGGTGATTGACAGTGTAAACGGGGTGGAAGACCAAACACGCCGCCTGATGGAAGTGTGCCGCATGCGCGATACACCGGTAATTGTTTTTATAAACAAGATGGACCGTGATGGTAAAAACCGCTTTGACCTGCTGGAAGAAGTGGAGAATGAACTTAAACTGCAATTACACCCTTTAACCTGGCCCATAAACAGTGGTAAGGACTTTAAGGGCGTTTATAACCTGCACGATAAAAGCCTGCTGCTTTTTACCGCTAACACAAAGGCCAATGATGAAGACACGGTAACAATAGAAAACCTGAACGACAGCCTGCTGGATGCAAAAATTGGTGAAAAAGATGCCGGACAATTGCGCGAGGATGTAGAACTGATTGATGGTGTGTATGGCCCCCTTAATACAGATGATTACCTTGCCGGTAAAATAGCCCCTGTTTTTTTTGGCAGCGCTATCAATAATTTTGGCGTTAGGGAGTTGCTGAATGTGTTTATTGACATTGCGCCGGTACCCCGCAGCAGGTCCACCACTTTACGCAGCATTGATGCCGGGGAAGACAAATTCAGCGGTTTTGTGTTTAAAATTCATGCCAACCTCGACCCCAAGCACCGCGACCGTATTGCCTTTTTGCGTGTTTGCAGCGGCCGTTTTGAGCGTAACAAGTATTACCACCATGTACGGCTTGATAAAGATGTGCGTTTTAGCAACCCCTACACCTTTATGGCCCGCAGTAAAGATGTTATTGAAGATGCCTATGCAGGCGATGTGGTGGGTTTGTTTGATACAGGCAACTTTAAAATTGGCGATACCCTTACCGAAGGGGAGGATTTTTATTTTACAGGTATACCATCCTTCTCGCCGGAGATATTTAAAGAGCTGGTTAACAAAGACCCGATGAAAACAAAGCAGCTTGAAAAAGGTATAAGCCAGTTAACCGACGAAGGGGTTGCGCAGCTATTTACACAGTTTGGCGGTAACAAAAAAATTATTGGTTGCGTGGGCGAACTGCAGTTTGAGGTAATACAGTACCGCCTGTTGCAGGAATATGGGGCTGCCTGCGAGTTTAGAACGCTGCCTTTTTACAAAGCCTGCTGGCTTACCAGTAACAACCAGGCCAAACTGGAGGATTTTTT
>CAZRDD010000419.1:0-2973 GCA_964598675.1 uncultured Parafilimonas sp. | reverse complement strand
CGGTTTAAGCAACAAAACTCGGCGGCGGATAAAGACGGGCACCCGGTGTACCTTGCACAAAGCGAATGGTTTTTAAGTACTGAAAGGCAAAATAACCCTGAAATTGAGTTTCATTTTACCAGCGAAATACATAAATAGCATAGCTGTTATTTTTTAGTAGTAAAAGTATTATTTAAAAACGCATTATACCTTGTATATTTTTGATACACAACGCCTTATTGTACGAAGATACAGCCTGCACGATGCAGCATATTTTCATAGTTTTACAGGCAATGCCGAGGTAATGCGTTATATACGCCCTGTAATATCCCGTGCAGAAAGCGATGTGTTCCTGGCCGAAAATATACGTTTATACGATGCTGCCCCCGGCTGCGGGCGGTGGGCTGTTTTTGAGAACGCTACGGGCAGTTTTGCAGGGTCGTTTTCCATTTTAGCCCTGGAAGCCGATAACAGTAAATTTCACATTGGCTACGCGCTTTTGCCAGCCTTCTGGGGCAGGGGGTATGCATCGGAATTGCTGCAAAAGGGGATTGCCTATTTTTTTAGCCAGCATACCGTTAACCAATTGTACGCCATAACACAAATACCCAATACAGCTTCTCAAAATGTATTGCTTAAGGCTGGCTTTAAAAAAACAGATATAGACATGGAGCGCGAAAAAGCCGCCTGGTGCTACATGATAAACAGGCAGGAAATAATATATAATGAACCATGATATTGAGATAATAGCTGTTACGGAAAAAGAGATTGACCAGTTACAATCAATTGCCCTTGCAGCTTATAGCGACCATTACCTGCACCTGTGGAAAGACAACGGGGTGTGGTATGTGGAAAAAAACTTCTCGGTAACCCAGCTATCCAGCGAGTTAGCCCAGCCATTTTCAAACTTTTATTTAATTGTACATCAGCATGAGGCTGTTGGTTTTTTAAAAATCAACACCAGCCAAGCTTTGCCCGGTTATACCAACGAAGAAACCCTTGAGCTGGAGCGTATTTACCTGAAAGCTTCTGCCGGTGGCAGTGGCATAGGCAGTTTTATTATGCATTTTGTTTTTCAGCAAGCTGCAGCACTGCATAAGAGGGTGGTATTTTTAAAGGTTATGGATACCTCCGCTATGCCCATAAAATTCTATAAAAAGCATGGGTTTGAAATATGCGGCACATTTCAGCTTGATTACGTACAAATGTGGGAAGAACTAAGGGGAATGTACGTTATGAAACGGGAAATGACAACATAGGTTGCCGCTTAATGGTAAAAGATAAAACGGGGTACCCACAAAAAAATATCCCCGCCGGAGAACAGGCGGGGAATTATGAGCAAGCAACCGATTAAATAAAAACGTCCCTTTTATCAGAAGATCCCTAAACAGGTAATTATTAATCTTTTTCTTTTTCAAAAATAGTAAACAGTTTTAAAACAAACAAGCGTTTGTTATTTTTTAATAAGTCTTTTTAAACATACCAAATGCCCTTGCAAAAATCTTTTTAAGTTATTAACCTTAACAGGCGTTATTTTGCATTCGGCTTTAAATTGAGGATGAATTTGTTTGTATGAATGTACTGGAACTGTTTAAAAATATAACCGCTTTTGTTTTTGATGTGGATGGGGTGCTAACCGATGGTACACTGTTGCTGTTACCCGGTGGGGCAATGGTTAGAAAAATGAATATTAAGGATGGCTATGCTTTGCAGGCAGCGGTTAAAAAAAACTACCCGGTTATCATTATATCAGGCGGTTTTTCACCGGAAACGGAGGAGCGGTTGCGTAAATTAGGGGTAACTGAAGTGTATATGCGTTGTGAAAACAAGAAGAAGCAACTGCAGAACATTATTAACACCCATGGGCTAAACGCAGGCGAATTGATATTTATGGGCGATGATATACCCGATTATGAAGCCATGCAAATAGTTGGGCTGCCTTGCTGCCCTGCCGATGCGGCCTCCGAAATTAAAGAAATAGCCAAATACATTTCGCCGTTAAAAGGAGGGGAGGGCTGTGCCAGGGATGTTATTGAAAGGGTACTTAAATTAAGGGGTGATTGGGAGATTGATACCCAATTAAGGGCCCAATAGTTTAACCAGGTAACTTAATTGTTTATTGTTAAAACTTTTTTTCTGAAACTTATAAAAGCATTTATACGGTTAGTAAGGTGGCCCAACCTGGTGTTTATTGCCCTTACGCAGCTTTTATTTTTGTATTGTATTATTATGCCGGTGTATGGTAAATATGCCATTATACCCCAGGTATACGGTTACAAGTTTATATTACTTTGCGTTTCCTCCATTTTTATTGCTGCGGCAGGGTATATTATTAATGACTATTTTGATTTGAACATAGACCTTGTTAATAAGCCAGACAAAATGGTTGTTGATAAAATTATTCACCGGCGCTGGACCATTGCCTGGCATATTGTATTGAGCGGCATAGGTATTGCCATGGGGGTTTATTTGGATGCCACCTCAAAAATTTTTCTGTTAGGGTTGTCTAATGCGGTTTGTGTGTTGTTGCTGTTTATTTATTCTATATCCCTTAAAAGAAAGTTTTTAATAGGCAATGTAATTATATCATTACTTACCGCCTGGGTTATACTTGTTATTACCTGGTGCGAAAATTACAATATTGTAAATAGTAAAAGCCCCGCAGCCATTGGTAAAGTGCTGCGCGAAACGTTTTTATTTGCAGGGTTTGCTTTTATTATTTCGCTGGTGCGTGAAGTGGTAAAAGACATGGAAGATATGGAAGGCGACAGGCGTTATGCCTGTAAAACCATGCCCATAGTATTGGGCGTAAATGCAACCAAGGTTTTTGTGGCAGTATGGCTTGTTGTACTGGTTTGCCTGTTGGTTGTAGTACAGTTTTACGCCGTACACCTGCATTGGTGGTTTAGTATTGCTTATTGTGTAATACTTATTATTGCCCCCCTTTTATGGATATTGCGCAAACTCTTCAGCGCACGTACCCCGCAGGACTTT
>CAZRDD010000418.1:0-4899 GCA_964598675.1 uncultured Parafilimonas sp. | reverse complement strand
AACCTAACAAAACTGCTAGCTAACTTAACTGCCGCCAATACAGAAAACCTGCCTGTACTAACCTTATCAAGGGCAGATGAAAGGAGCATACCTGCACACGAAAGCAAGCAGAAAAAGCTTTCAGTAAATAGCAGTGCGCAAACAGAAATGTTTCCGGCAGGTAGAAATTTTAAATGATGTTTTGCCTCATCACAAATTCATAAAAGGCAGGTTAAAGGCTTAATATTCAGGTTTATAAAATACTTACTTGCAAAGCATGTTGTACATCCATATAACTATTTATGGAGGAATTGCTTTTTATAAGAAAACGCGCCTTGGCAGGCCAGTACATTATCCCTGTCTAAATGTTCAACTTTACTATTTTAAAGAAAGCTACACCTGCTATTTCACCGTAATAATCACCCGCTGGTAGCTGGTAAGTACGGGGCTTCCGTTATCTGTTACTTCAAAAACAACATGAATGGTTTGCCCCGTTAAGGCATCTTTAGGCACCGTTATTTTTGCCCTTGTGGTGTTTGCGTTGGCAATCGTAATCTTATTAGGATAAGTACCCGCAGTAATAAACTGCCACCAGTTTAGAGTAACACTATCATTATCCGGCTCCTGCACGGTACCGTTTAACCGAATGGTTTCGCCCGCAGCGGCTAATATGTGCAAAGGCCCTTCAATATTAACTACAGGTGCGTGGTTGGCATTGTGATAACCGGGTGTTACTGACCATTTTAGGCGTGCAGCAAAATCGCGCTGGGCAGCCGGGAAAAAATTGGGGTAAACATTGCCCGTTTTATTAACCTTACCAGTGGCAGTGCTTAAAGCTGCAACCATAGCCTGCTGCGACGTGTCGCCAGCCCCAGCCCCAAATGAAAAAGCATTTGACTGCCGGTCGGCCAATTCCCTTCCGCCCCATCCACCATAGGTCCCTTTTTCGTAGGCCCGCAGCCCATTGCCCAGCATATTCATAAATGTAGGGTTATCCCCTTCGCCAAGCCATGCGCCTTTTGGCTGCACTGGCATCCATACCACATAGCCCATACTCCTTAACTGGTCGTTGGTGTAACCCTGTAAACCAAAATAATCCATCTTATCGCCTTTCACCATTTGTTTTCCATCGCCCCATACCCGGTATAACGCACCCAATGGGCCACGGGCCGATACATTTTCATTCATCCATACCGAGGTTAAATACACCGAATCTTCAGCCTTTGCCCCTAACTGTGCACCATAACTATAATTGGGGCCACCGGTAAACTGCCGGTAATCAATGCCGGGCCAATTGGGCTTTATGTATTTTGCATAAGTATCATCCTGGTCACCTGATGGCAGCAATACCAACTTAGCAGATACCTTACGTTTAATGGCCTCCCACTGTGTTGTATTACTGTACTCTTCCTCTATTGCTTTAAGCGCACGCGCAATGGTACTCTGCCCACCCCAGGCGGTTATAAACAACTGCCCGGGTTTATCATCAAGCATAAGCGATTTAATAAGGTCTGACCCCGGTGTGTTTTTTGAAATATCACCATCAAACTCAATATTGCCATACCTTATTTTTGATTTAAGCTGCTCCGGCGATGGGTAATTTGCATTATGCACTTTTAAGTTGGCATACACTTTTTTATATGCATCAACCGCATCATCAATAAAGCGTTCGTTCTTAGCCCAGCGCCAGGTTTCGCAGGGGCAGGTATCAAGGCCAAAACGGGCATACTCCCGGCCCGGCACAAACCAGCGGGTGCCCTTGCCATCGCCTTTCCAATGAAAACCACTGCTTGCATAAATAAGGCCTTCCACCTGCACATCGCTGCTGTACAGTAAAAAACGGATGAGGGAATTATTATCGTCCAGTTCGGGGTCGGCTGTAATTACAATGCGTGGCCTGGCTGTGCTGTTAACATTTTGCGCCCGCAATGTATTTGCCATAAGGCATAATACTATTAATGCAAGTACATAAACACCAGCCTTTAGCTGCAACCTGTTGGTGGTTAATTTCATTTTATGTTGAATTTAATACATTATTGTTTTTGTTAGTATTTGGGAGAAGCAACCGGCATATACAGCTAAGGTGTCCTTACGCATTGATAATATGGCAGCCCCCATAAAGATATACAAGTTATAAAACCAGCAAGCTGTTTTTCAACAACATAAAACTATTAACAGCAAACAGCCTTAAGGCCGGGCAGGCAAATCATCCTCTTTCATGTGTAAAAAAAACAGGGCTGGCAGTAAAAAGCCAACAATACGTTCAGCCGCACCAAGGCCATTCCAACTGCTGCTTTGCCACATGGCAAACCATTCGCCGCCAATTACTTCAAAACCCGTAAACCAAATAAGCAGGCCAAGTATAAGGCCCGCTACTGCCCAGCTTTTGGCAGCATTAAAAGCAGTGCCGCTGCCCTTCAGGTGCCGGGCCATTTGCAGGGCCCCTTTGGTACAACAAAAGGCCATAGCACACTCCAGTAAAATAATTACTATGTAAAAAGCATGGTATAATACCGGGTTGTTTATCTGCCGGTAATGCACATTACTATCCTTAAAAACAGTATCCATCTGCAACACATGCTGTACAAAATAGTAGTTGGTATAATAATCGGTTATATTACCAACAGCAACCAAAATGGCCATCAGCGCCACAGAAGCCACTGCTATAATTTTTGCTACCCTAAAAAGTACAGGTGTACCAGGCATGGTTAATATACTTTAATACATTATTGTTAGTATGTAAACAAATGCCCATAAATGCTAACTGCTTGCGGCAGTGGCTTTTTGCTGCTTTTCAAGTTTATCAACGCGCTGCACCAGCGCATCCAGGTTGCGAAAATGTATATAGGCTTTGCGGTATTTATTAGCATCAAATGCAGGCGAACCCATGTACACTTCACCGGGTTTGGTAATACTTTTAGATATGCCCGACTGTGCTGTGATGATAGTATTATCGGCAACCGTTAAATGGCCCACAATACCCACCTGCCCGCTGAACATACAGTTTTTACCTATTTTGGTGGAGCCAGCCACCACGCCATGCGCTGCAAAATAGGTATTCTCACCAACTTCAACATTATGGGCAATATGTATAAGGTTATCAAACTTAACGCCCTTGCGTAAAATGGTTGAGCCAAGCGTGGCCCTGTCAATAGCGCAGTTAGCGCCAATTTCAACATCATCTTCAATAACCACGTTGCCAATTTGCGGCACTTTTTTATGGTCGTTTTCGGGGTTAAACCTAAAGCCATCGCTGCCAATAACTGTACCCGAATGTATTATACAGTTTTTACCTATAACTGTTTCGCTGTAAATTTTAACACCTGCAAAAAGGGTGGAGTTATCGCCAATAACGGCATTATCGCCAATGTATACCTGCGGGTATATTTTAACGTTGTTGCCAATAGTGGCATTTTCGCCCACAAAAGCAAACTCGCCTACGTAAATATCTGTGCCAACAGTGGCGCTTTCGGCAATAAATGATAGCTTGGAAATGCCTTTTTTGTTAAGCTTTACCTGGTTGTACATTTCCAGCAACTGGGCAAAAGCTGCAGCAGCACTTTCCACCCTGATGAGGGTGGTGGTAACCGGTGCGGTTAATACAAAATCGTTGTTTATTATTACGATGGAAGCCTGTGTGCCATACAGGTATTGCGTGTACAAAGGGTTAGACAAAAAGGAGATTGAACCCTGCACTCCTTCCTCAATTTTTGAAAGTTTTGATACGGTGGCATTGGCATCGCCTTCCACCTGGCCTTTAAGCAAGGCAGCTATTTGTGCGGCAGTAAATTGCATTCGTTATGGTTTTAGTGATGTTATTAATAGCCTTGCTTAAAACTAAGCGTGTGAATATATGCCTTATTTATATTCCATATAAAAACCCGCAGCTAAATATAACTTTTGAATAATTTGTGGCTTGCTGCAAAAAATACACCATACAGAAAAATGCCCCTACAGATGCTTAATAAAAACGGCTTATTGCCACAGGCAGCGGCATAAAATTAAACACGTACTTTAACCCTTACAATATAGCCCTGCGCCAAAAAGCTTTACCCACTTTGCCTTTTATAACCAATTTTAGCCACCTTACCGAATTGGCCACCTGTAAAACCACCCGTAATTTCATTACCCTTAACTTTAAGCGCATAAACCCATGCACATGAAGAAAGGTTTTTTACTGTTAAGCATTATTGTATCGTGGCTGTTTGTATCGGCACAAAAAAAACCGCTTGACCATACAGTATACGATGGCTGGCAACGCATTGGCGAAAAACTGTTGAGCAACAACGGCAAGTACGCTGTTTTTACAGTAACCCCACAGGAAGGGGATGCTGTACTTACCATTGCTTCTACAGATGGCTCTTACAGAAAAGATATACCAAGGGGCTACAGCGCCACCATTACTGAAGACAACCTTTACCTGGTATGCAAAATAAAGCCCCCTTTTAAAGACACAAGGGAAGCCAAAATAAAAAAGAAGAAGGCTGATGATATGCCCAAAGACTCCTTAGCCATTGTTGAACTTGGCAAGGATAGCGTTATTAAACTGGCAGGTGTTAAAAGCTATAAACTGCCGGAAAAAGCTGCCGGATGGCTGGCCTACCTGTACGAGAAAGGATTTGGAGAGGTGAAAGCACCAGCTGTTGCGCCAGACTCGCTAACCCGCCTGAACAGGATTACGGCCATAGCCGACAGCCTGGCGCATGTTGCAGACAGCCTGCGTAACAGTGTAGCAGAAGCTAAGAACAAGGGCCTTGCGGTTTTGCAGCCGCCCAAAAAGGAGATAAAAAAAGCGGCTGCCGCTGACCCCGTTGAGGAAGGCACCATACTTGTACTGCGCAACCTGCTTACCGGCGAAGAAAAACGGTACCCGCTTGCCAGCGACTACCTCTTTAGCAAATACGGTCAAAAACTACTGAT
>CAZRDD010000417.1:0-4902 GCA_964598675.1 uncultured Parafilimonas sp. | reverse complement strand
TAATGTGCCGGTTACGCCAATATCGGTTTTATCACTCATTTTAAGGTCGCCCCCTGCAGTAAAATGAAAGTATTTGTTTTTCCACGTAAGGTTTGCGCCTGTTTGAGAGGTTAGGGCAGACTGCACCAATGCGGTTGAGCTTGTGTACAAAAAACGGGTATAAAAAACGTTACCCTCAAAGTGGCTGCTTTCGGGAAACTTGTACCCACCCTCAATGCTGGTGCCTGCATATTGTAAGGGCTGGGCGGTATTTTGTGTAAAAATAAAACTGGTGGTAGCGTACAGGCCAATTTTTGATTCAATACCAAGTATGGGTAAAAAGCCGGAGCTTTTTAAACTATCAGTACGGCCAAAATAATTAAGGCGCGAAACATAGTTTGCACTTATGTTAACAGTATTTTTTTTATCGTTTTTCGTGCTGTCTTTTACCGCGGGCGCAACTGGCTGCTGGCAGTTGGCGGTGTATGTTATAGCAAATGGTATGGCAAGTAAAAGCAGTGCTTTTAGTGGTTTCATAAGTAAGGCTGGTGTTTGTAGTTGTAAAAAACTAAAGGGTTAGGGTTAATAATAATAACTGGTGTGCTTAATTTGGCGAGGAGGTATTTGCCTTGGCAGTGGCAGATACTGAGGCCTTTGCCTCAACATTTGTGGAAGCCAGTTTTTTTACAGCGGCATCAGCTTTGGCTTTTGCAGCGGCTGCACTCTTTTTAACGGTACTGGTTGTTGCTGCTGTTTTTTCCCCCACAGCATTTGTTGTACCCTTTACATTAGCGGAAGTGTTAACACTGGATGCCGACTGTGTACCAGTTTGTATTGCAGCAGCCTTTGTGCCTGCACTTTGATTAACCCCGGCACCTGCCCCGGTACTTGAAGTAGCCGATGCCTTTGTGCTGCTGCCTGCTATGCTCTTAGCATTGTCAACTGCCTGCCCGGTGTAAGCTTTAGCATCATCTTTAACCTGAACAACTTTTTGGGTTGCATCATTTGTAACATCTGCAGTTGAAGCATTTTCATTACCGTTGTTAATGGTACCCGTTGCTTGAATGCTGTTTCCAGCATTTACATTAACACCGCCCGCTTGTATGCTGGTACCATTGTTACCTGCAATGGCACCATTACCAACTTGTACTGTATTTGCCTGCACAAGGCTGGTTGCCGAAGTTGCAGCATTGGTTTGATTAACAACATTGGCCGTTGTTTGCGTTACATTTTTAACGCTGGCACTTGTTTTATTAACAACGGCTGCTGTGTTTGCTGATATTTTTGCCGCAATAGAAGATGCTGAGGCAGATGCTTTTGCAGCAGCTTTTGCTGTTGCAGATACATTAACAATTGTTTGCGAGTACGATGCATTGGCAAATAAAACAGTTGCAGCAATGGCAAAATACATAAGGTTCTTTTTCATGGTTATTTAATTTTTGGTTTAGAAAACTTGTTTAAAATGCGAATCCAAGAACTGTGCCAACGGAATTGAAGCTGAATAAGGCAAATCACAACTTATTGATTATTAATATTCTGATATTATACTTTCAAATATTCTTTTACAGGGCTTTAACAAAAAGGGGTTATATAAAACTTACAGGCGTTAATAAACGGGTGCTGTAAAAATTACTTTTAAGCGGTGGTGGTACAACCTGTATGGTTGCTTTGCAATAGCGTGGCCTGTGGCAGTAGCTGATAAACAAGGGGGCATTATTTACCTGGTGGTAAGACTTAACGATTATTTTAAAAAAAATTTCCACATTTTATTCAAACATGTGTAGCTTTACGCCCTCAAAACAATTATTGGTTCACCTACTTATTTTGAACTGAAGTTGAAACACAACACAACACATATTAAATGTTACGCTTTCCACCCTTCACTGGTGGGTGTTGTTTCTTTGTGTAACCCCGTATGCTTCCGACCGGAGCGACGACCTCGTATCTGATATTACTTTTACAGTACTTCAACAAAGGCAAGGGTTTATCATTATAAATCCGCCATGCTATTTTAGTCTTCGGTATTTCTTAGCTTATTTTCAATTAAATCAGAAGTGGAACAAAATACTAACATAATTATACGTGTTGCCAATAGTGGCGATAAAAAATACGCTGATACAATAACAGACGAAATGGAATCGTCTGCAAAAGCCCGTGGCACAGGTATTGCCAAACGCAGCCCCGCCTACATAGCCGGTAAAATGGACGAAGGCAAAGCGGTTATTGCCCATTTAAAAGATGGCACCTGGGTAGGCTTTTGTTATATTGAAACATGGAGCCATGGCGAGTATGTTGCCAACAGCGGCCTGATTGTAGCCCCTGAATTTCGTAAAAGCGGTGTGGCCAAAGGCATTAAGAAAAGGATATTTGAACTAAGCAAAGAAAAGTACCCAGAGGCTAAAATATTTGGTTTAACCACCGGCCTGGCTGTTATGAAAATTAACAGCGAGCTTGGTTACGAACCTGTTACCTACAGCGAGTTAACCCAGGACGAAGCCTTTTGGGCTGGCTGCAAAAGCTGTGTTAACTACGATATTTTAATGAGCAAGGAGCGGAAAAACTGTATGTGTACAGCCATGCTGTACGACCCCAAAGACCACTACCAGCCTGAAGAAACAAAAGAATACTTTGAAAAAAACAGCAAGTTTTACGAAAGGCTGCTGCGATGGAAACAAAGGCTGTTTAAAGACAAGGAGGCTGCAGAAAAAAATGGAGGGTCTTCAAAAGCAAGGTCATTTCTACATTATTTTTTAGGAGTATAATGTAATCTTTCCTGTTTTATTAGGGGGTTAAGTATTTTTGTATTGAAAATGTACAGTTATGGCTTCATTAAGTAATGCACAACTTGAAATAATAAAAATGTTTGATGAGAATCAAACAGAAAATGAGCTTACTGAATTAAAGCAGGTATTGTCTGAATATCTTGCCAATAAGCTGATAAGAGGGATTGAAAAGGAGTCGGCAGAACAAGGCTATACAAAAGAAATTGTGAATGGATGGAAAGATGAACATTACAGAACTGCTTATAAATGAGGGTAATTATAGATAGCAATATTTTTGTGATGTGCATGAATCCTTTATCGGATTATCATATTATTTTCAAGAAACTTTTATACGGAAGTTATACAATATGTATTACCACGGAAATAACACTTGAGTATCTTGAGGTTTTTCAAAGAAAATTCAATACCGTTAAATCTGAAATGCTTTATAAATTTTTGCACGAATCAAATTATATAATAAATACGGAAGTGTTTTTTAAATGGAATTTGATTACTGCAGACCCTGACGATAACAAATATGTTGATTGTTACATTGCAGCAAATGCAGATTACCTTGTTACCAACGACAGACATTTCGATATTTTGAGAAAAACAGAATTTCCATCTGTAAACTGCATCAATATTGATGCGTTTGTAAAAATGCTTACTAAATAAAAACATGCAGGATATTATTATACAACTGGAAACATTGCTGAATATTTATTCGGGAGGGTTGTATAATATATCAGCAGAGGAGTTTAGCCATAAGCCTGTGGCTGAACAATGGAGCAAAAAGGAGATACTGGGCCACCTGGTTGATTCTGCACAAAACAATATTCAACGTTTTATAAGGGGCCAATACGAGGATAAACCGCATATTGTTTATAACCAGGATGTTTGGGTAACAACGCAGGCCTATCAGCATTACAAAACAAGCGACCTTATTGCATTGTGGCAGCTTTTAAACAAGCATATTTGCATAATACTGGCAGCAATGCCATCGGATAAATATAACATGCTGTGCAACACAGGTAAGCAGGAAGAAGAACTGTTTACAGTAAAGCAACTTGCAGAAGATTATACAGCACACCTTATTCATCATTTAAAACAAATCATCAATTAGTAAAATGGAAGCATCTACAAAAAAAGGCGCAGGCCGCCGTTTGGTACTTGGTTTTAGCGGAGGGCTTGATACTACCTTTTGTGTAAAGCACCTGGGCGAAGATGAAGGGTTTGAAGTACATAGTGTAATAGTAAACACTGGTGGTTTTACCGAAGAAGAACTTAAAAAAGTTGAGGAACACGCATACAAGCTTGGTGTTAAAACGCATACAACCGTTAACGCTGTAAAAGGCTATTACGACCGTATTATAAAATACCTTGTTTTTGGCAACGTATTAAAAAATAACACCTACCCGCTTAGTGTAAGCGCCGAAAGGCTTATACAGGCACTGCATATTGCCGACCATGTTAAGGCCCTTGGTGCAGATGCGGTAGCGCATGGCAGTACCGGTGCCGGTAACGACCAGGTAAGATTTGATATGGTTTTTCATATTATGATACCCGGTGTGGAAATTATTACCCCCATCCGCGACCTTAAACTTAGCCGCGAGCAGGAAATTGCCTACCTGCAGGGCAAAGGGGTGGATATGAATTTTGCAAAAGCAGCCTATTCAATCAACAAAGGCCTTTGGGGTACCAGCGTTGGCGGCAGGGAAACACTATCGTCAAAAGGTTTGCTGCCCGAAGAAGCCTGGCCAACACAGGTAACAAAACACGACAGCGAAGAAGTTACACTTGCATTTAAGCAGGGCGAACTAACCGGCGTAAATGATAAAACATTTCAGCATCCGAGCGAAGCAGTACAATACCTGCAAACCTTAGCTGGTGCTTATGGCATTGGCAGGGATATACATGTGGGTGATACCATTATAGGTATTAAAGGCCGCGTTGGTTTTGAAGCAGCCGCACCAATGGTTATTTTAAAAGCACACCATGCGCTGGAAAAACATGTACTTACAAAATGGCAATTAAGCTGGAAAGATACTATTGCCAATTTTTACGGCAACTGGCTGCATGAAGGGCAGATTTTAGACCCCGTTATGCGCGATATTGAAGCATTTTTACAAAGCAGCCAGCAAAACGTAACCGGTAAAGTATT
>CAZRDD010000416.1:0-4905 GCA_964598675.1 uncultured Parafilimonas sp. | reverse complement strand
GCGACACAAGGATTTTCAGTCCTTTGCTCTACCGACTGAGCTACCGCACCATCCTGTAAGAAATACCAAAAATCTTTTGTTCAACCTATAAGTAAAGTTTTCCGTAAGTTTCTTTGGGCGGTTTTTCTTATTTGGGTTGCAAATATAGGGGTAGTTAACCAAATAAACACCAACTATACTGTAATTTTTTTTCTAAAACACCGTTTTCTGGCAAAAACGATAAGAAATGCCCACCAGAAGAACCGGTATGTACTACAAAAACAAATGGCTTCTGTTTACGCAAGCGTAAACAGAAGCCATAAACGGTTATATTAAAACTCGCAGTTTTGCGGTGTTCTGGCAAAAGCAATAACATCGCGTATGTTGGTCATGCCTGTAACAAACTGTACCATACGTTCAAAACCAAGGCCAAAACCAGCGTGCGGTACCGAGCCAAAACGGCGGGTATCCAAGTACCAGTCCATTTCGTGTACAGGCAGGTTCATTTCGGCCATGCGTGCTTCCAGCTTTTCAAGCCTTTCTTCACGCTGGCTGCCGCCCACAATTTCGCCTATGCCCGGTGCCAGTATGTCCATAGCGGCAACGGTTTTGCCATCGTCGTTCTGGCGCATGTAAAACGCTTTAATGGCTTTGGGGTAGCCGGTAACAATAACCGGTTTTTTAAAATGCTTTTCCACCAGGTATCTTTCATGCTCGCTCTGCAGGTCAATACCCCAGCTAACTTCGTATTGAAATTTCTTCTTTTTGTAAGCCGGGCTTTGCAGCAATATGTCAATGGCCTGGGTGTAAGTAATACGCTCAAAAGCGTTATTTACCACAAACTCCAGTTTTTCCATCAAACCAAGCTCGCTGCGTTTATCCTGCGGCAGAGCTTTTTCTTCATCGGCCAGGCGCTGGGCTAAAAATTCCAGGTCATCGCGGTTATTGTCTATCGCGTACTTAATAATGTACTTAATAAACTCCTCGGCCAGGTTCATGTTATCCTCAATATCGTAAAAAGCCATTTCCGGCTCAATCATCCAAAACTCGGCCAGGTGGCGTGTGGTGTTGGAGTTTTCGGCACGAAATGTAGGCCCAAACGTATAAATATCGCTAAAAGCGGTAGCGCCAAGCTCGCCTTCCAACTGGCCGCTAACGGTAAGGTTGGTGCTTTTGCCAAAAAAGTCTTCGTTAAAATCAACCGTGCCGTCTTCTTTGCGCGGTGTTTTATCAAAAGGCAGGGTAGTTACACGAAACATTTCCCCGGCACCTTCAGCATCGCTGGCGGTAATAATAGGGGTATGCAGGTATAAAAAGCCCTTATCGTTAAAAAACTTATGCACGGCAAAAGCCAGTGAATGCCTTATGCGGAAAACGGCCCCAAACGTGTTGGTGCGAAAGCGCAGGTGTGCCTTCTCGCGCAGGTACTCCAGCGTAGGGCGGTTTTTTAACTGAAGAGGGTATTTATCGGGGTCGCAATCACCCAAAATTTCCACGGTTGCCGCTTTAACCTCCACCTTCTGGCCCTTACCCAGCGATTCTACCAGTGTACCCGTAACCTTTAAGGAGGCCCCATTGGTAATTCTTTTAAGCGTGGCTTCATCCAGCAGGCCCAACTCGGCCACCACCTGAATGTTATTATTGGTGCTGCCATCGTTAAGCGCTATAAACTGGTTGTTACGAAAACTGCGTACCCAGCCCATTACAATAACCTCGTGGCCTGTTTGCTCGCTTGCAAGCAACTGCTTTATTTTGGTGCGGTTGTTAAACATGATTTTTTACAAATTGATATTGCTACTATAAATACCCGCCTTAAAGCGGGGTGCAAATATAACATTGATTTTGGGGGATTTGACTGATGAATACCATTAAAACAGCAAGTTAGTACCCCAAAACAGGTTATGTGTGCGTTAAATGCAGGGTGCAGGTTGGTTACACCAACCTTTTTACAGCAATCAAATCACTGCTGATACAAAGCACGCCCGGTTTTTTGCCCGCATCAAAACTGCCGAGTACATCGTCCATACCCAGGGCTTTGGCACCGTTAAGGGTGGCCCATTGCAGTAACTCCGCCAAAGGTATACCGGCAAAATGCTGTTGCAGGGTGCGTATTTCGCTTAAAATATCCAGTGCATGGTTACTGGCAAAACTGTCGGTACCAAGTACAATGCTGGCATGGTTGCGGCGCAGCAGGTTAACCGGTGGCAGGGTATTTTCAATATACAGGTTGGCATTGGGGCAAAGGCAAAAATAGGTTTGCGGCCCGCCAAGCGCGGCGTTTTGGTGTGCAAAGGCAATATCGCTTTGGCTGGTGAAGGTATTGTGCACCAGCAGCAGCTTACCCGCTTTGTTTAACACTGGCAAATACGTTTGCAGGCTGGTTTTGCCCGAAGGCTGGTAAAAATCAATGTTTATATTAAAAAGGTTAAACAGCTTTCTAAACCCGCTTTCACCGGTTACAAAAAAGCTTTCCTCCTCCGGTGTTTCCTGGTTATGTATGGTAACCACCTTGCCTGCCGAGTGCTGGTTAATAAGCTGCATTAACTGCAACGAGGTGGAATACGGCGCATGCGGCACAATAGCTGATTTGTGAGGTGAAAGATGCGAGGTATCCGCTTGCACATCCCCTTCAAATTGCTGGTATGTTTCTACCGCCTGTTTAAAGCGTACTTCAGCAAACTGCGGCACAAAGCCGGAGGCTTCAATAAAATTATAATAGTGCAGGTTGCCCTGTTGCTTTTGCGGCAGTGTATGGGCAGTATTGCAAATATCGCCCACGGCAACAATACCATTTTGCAGCATGGCCGCTTCTGCCGCCTGTATAGCATCGTTTATAGCCTGCTGCTTAAAATTGCGTTGCTGCATTACAGTAATTACAAAATCAACCAGGCCGGTTTTTTCGGGTATAAGCCCTTTCATGTGGCTAAGTTCCAGGTGACAGTGGCAATTAATAAATCCGGGCGAGAGTATGCCCGGGTGGTACTGCACATCATCGCCCGCTTCGGCCAGGGGCACAATGCTTTGCACCGTGCCAGTGGTATCGGTAATTAAAACGTTGTTATCGCTGTGCAGTACGCTGCCATCAAATAAGTAATCTGCCCTGTATTTATTGTATTTCAATGTGCTTTAAGTTCGTATTCTTTAATAAGTACTGCTGGTGGAATTTGCAGCAGCTTGCTGAATTTTCGTATCATATTTAAACTCAATGGCTGCTTGTAATTAAGCACTTTGCTTACGGTGCCTTTATCGCCATAAATTTCGGCAAGGTCAGCAGCCTTATAGCCAAAATCTTCCATGCGGATTTTAATAAACTCCACGGGGTCCAGGTCGGGCAATGTGGATGTTTTATTCTCATAATCACTAATCAACTTTGCCAGCAGCATTTTCTCTTTGTGCGCAGGCGTATCTTTTTCTGTGTCTTTTACCTGCTGATAACGGTCCATGGCCTTTTGATATTCAGCCTCATTTTCTATAATAAACCATTGTTGCATATATTAAACAATTTCGGGGTCAATTTTATCGTACTCGCTATGTGTGCCAATAAAGCGTATCTCAGTAATTGCTTCAGCGTAATCTATTTCTGCTATCAACCTGTATTTATTGTGCGTTATTTCAAAACGCGCCCTGTTGTTCCTGAGTATTTTTGCATGCGGAAAAGAATCTAATACATCCTGCCGCTTGTTCCATACAGCCCCTTCTGTAACCCTTTTCCATGCTGCCATGCTTTTTCTTGCATCAGCATGCTTTTTGCCAAAATCGTCAAGTTTTCTTAAACCAATAATTATCATTAAATGCAGTTTAAGGCCCTAAAATACAGGCTTCATGCGCTTGCATAAATACGATTGTATGGAACCTGCATACTCTATTCAGCAACTTTCATATACACAAATTTATGCAATTGTTGGCAAATTGCCAACAATAAACCGCTGGCAATAATTTTCATGGCTCACTTCCTGCCCTAAAAAACCGTAATTTTGCACCCGCTCCAGATTTTTTAAAATAAGCCTGCCTGCAACCGCACCAGCAGGGCAATTTATTAAAACATCTGGGCCACTCAAACAAATCAAGCAATGTTAGATCAGTTAGAAGCGATAAAAGCGCGTTTTGAACAGGTGGGCGTAGCGCTTACCAACCCCGAAATCATCAATAACCAAAGAGAATTTGGCAAGATGAGCAAGGAATACCGCGACCTGGAAAAAATTGTGAAGCCTTTTGAAGAATTTAAAAAGGTGTCGGCAGATTATGCCTATGCCAAAGAGGGCCTTAACAGCAACGATGAAGAAATGCGCGAACTGGCTAAAATGGAAATGCCGGAACTGGAAGAAAAGAAAGAGGCACTGGAGAAATACCTTACCAAACTGCTTATACCTAAAGACCCGCAGGATGATAAAAATGCGGTACTCGAAATTCGTGCCGGTACCGGCGGCGATGAGGCCAGTCTTTTTGCGGGCGACCTGCTTAATATGTACCTGCGCTACTGCAACAAAAAAGGCTGGAAAACAGCCATTGTTAGCGAAAGTGAAGGCACCGTGGGCGGTTATAAAGAAGTTGTGGTGGAAGTACAGGGCGAAGATGTATATGGTACCCTAAAATTTGAAAGCGGCGTACACCGCGTACAGCGCGTACCTAATACAGAAACCCAGGGCCGTGTGCATACCTCTGCCGCTACGGTGGCCGTTATGCCCGAAGCAGAGGAAGTGGATTTTGAACTGAACCCTGCCGATGTTAAAATGGAAACGGCACGCAGTGGTGGTGCGGGTGGCCAAAACGTTAACAAGGTTGAAACCAAGGTAATGCTTACCCACATACCTACGGGCGTGGTGGTTATTTGCCAAACGGAGCGCAGCCAGTTGGGCAACCGCGAAAAAGCTATGACCATGCTGCGTACCAAACTGTACGAAGAGCAGGTGCGCAAACACGAGGAGG